>CAKUKJ010000380.1 GCA_934662525.1 uncultured Coriobacteriales bacterium
TGGGCCGCGAGGCGCGCGGTGAGGTGCTGCAGTTCTACCGCAACAACAACCTCATCAAGGGCAAGTGGAACGACATGGAAGACCACCTGGCCATCGAGCTGGAGTTCATGCAGGTCATGGCCTTACGTGCCGTGCAGGCCTTTGAGCGCGGCGACGAGGAGTACGCGCTTTCCAACGTGCGCTGCCAATACGACTTCGTCCGCAGCCATCTCAACAACTGGCTGCCCATGATGGTGGGCGACGCCCTCAAGTTCTCGGAGACCAAGTTCTACCAGGGTGTGTGCCGTGTGGTGCTGGGATATTGCGAAGACGACGAGAAGCTGCTGGCCGAGCTTCTGGAAGACGCCCCCGAGACCGTCGAGGTGAAGGTGGCATAAGGCAGACCTACAGCAAGGTTTGAAAAAGCGCGTGAACAGGGATTCGCTCCCGTTCACGCGCTTTTTTGTTTACCGCAGCCGTGGGCCGCGGTCGTGGCAAATTCCAAAGGCAATCAGTCGTAGTCCTCGATCTCTTCGATGAGGCGCATGAGGTCGCTCTTCTTGTGCACGTTGAGCTTGCGGTAGATGTTGCGGATGTGCGTCTTCACGGTGCCTTCGGAGATGGAATATTTCTCCTGGATATAGGGCGCCCCGTTGCCTTTCACCCACTCGAAGAGGATGTCGGTCTCGCGCTCGGTGAGCATGTAGATGTCGGCCACGCGGCGCACCTTGCGCGAGAACTTGCCCCCGGTCTCGCCGCCCTGCCGCGCCTGGGCCTCAAGAGGGGAGCGCATGGAGGGGCCTCCTGCGCATGCATGACTGCCGGCCTCGCCCGTTGTGCAGCGGGGTTCGTCTGCCCCCGATTCGCCCTGGGCGTCGGCAGCCTGGGCCTGCAGCTCGGCCGCCTTGCGCTCGGCGAGTATGCGCAGGCGCTCGTCCATGTCTGCGGCGATGAGGCGCACGGCGGGGCAGCGCACGACGGTGCGCATCATGTCGGCCTCGCGCGGCAAAAGGCGCGTGGCAAACAGGACAAGCACGACGACGATGACCGCGAACCCCTTGCCGTTGGGCGGCAGGGCGTCGAGGAAGTCGGACGCATACTGGATGACGATTGCGCCCACGAGCATGGAGGCGGTGGCGCCGCCGCGCAAAAGGCCGAAGAGGAATATGGGCGACAGGCGCAGGCGATGCGCCGTGAACACGCCGAAGAGCCACAGGAGCGCCTCGCACAGGAAATAGGCCGCCACCATGAACATCTCGAAGAACAGGTCTTGCTCGCCCATGGCGAGGGCCGCGAGCAAGATGACGCATGTGGTGATGGGCAGCGCTCGGCGCAACAGGAACTGCCAGTCTCCCTTTTTGCTCGACATGCGGAAAATCACGAGGGGCACCGCCGCCACGCAGGCGGACATCACGAGGATGACGAACTTGCTGGGGCTTGTGGTGCCCGAGAACGTGGTTTGGATCGACGTCTGCTTGAGCAGGGCGATGGCCAGGCCCATGAGCACCGTGGCCTCCATCACGACCAGGCCGAACTTTGCCTTGCTTGTGGGCAGCGCGTTGAAGGAGACGCCCACGGGCGCATGCTCGTTCGGTGAGACGTAAGCTAGGCAAGCGTATTCGAACAAGGGCAGCGCGGCGGCGACCAGGCCGCCCACGGGGCTGGGCAGCGCCTGCAGCACGAGCACGTTGAGCGCAAAGCCGCCTATGAGGCCCGCGAGCGTGGCCGGCGCGCTCAGCGCCTCGTCTTCCCGGGCAAGCGCGGTGCCCCAGTAGAGCATGAGCGCGGCAGAACCCACGCCTGTGGCGAGGCCGGCCAATACCTCGACGGCCAGCGACACGGGCTCGGGCGCCACGTGAGGCACGAGCGACAGCAACGTGGAGACGCAGGTGACGATTCCAGCCAAGAGCATGTGCCTACGGGAGCGGGAGTAGCGCGTGAGACGCTGGTCGATGCAGCATGCGACGATGGACGTGATGAAGAAACCGACGCTCGACACGATGTAGAGCAGCGAGAAGCTTGCGCCGCGCACGCCCGTGAAGTTGACGGCGGTGCCGAACATCGAGGCCGAGTACATGGCCGAGCATACCCAGGCGTTGTGCAGGGCAAGGCCCACGATGAGCGCGCATGCCCTGCTCGAGGCGGCGGGCCCTTGTGTCGCGGCCGTGCGGCCGGCGGTTGCTTCCATATGGCTCCCTCAAGTGGGCCGGGTGTGCCGTCGCTGCGCGATGCGACCCCGAGCCAAGTCTCTCCTTGCGTTTACGGGCAGTACTATACACGTTTGTAGCTCTTCTTGCTGTAAAACATGTTGGCTTGAAAATACAAAGCCGCAGGTCGCCGACGTGGGCCGGCGACCTGCGGTGGGGGTGCATATGGCGTGCGCTCTCCGTGCGCCCGATGCTGCGCGGGTTGCGCCCTATCTTGCCGGCGGCGCCTGCCTCGATTTTGCGAGAAGCGCGCACACCGACCGGTTGAAGGCCGCGGGGTCGGGCAGGGCGATGTCCTCGGCCAAAAACGCCATGCCGAGCAGCGTGCAGGCACAGGCGTCGAGCGTGGCGTCGTCCTTGCGCTCGAGCGCCTGCCGTGCCAGGAGGAACGCCTCGGAGGCGGTGTTGACTTCAAGCACGTAGAGCGGCCTGGGGGCCTCGCCCGGGCCCAGGCGCGAACTCACGTACTTGGCCATGGAGATGGTCATGAGGCCCTCGGTGGCGATGCGGCTTGCAGGCTGGCTGGCCTGGGTGAGCAAGGAAGATGCCGCAGCGCGCACGAGCGGCACGGGGGAGTGGGCGGCCAAGGCGTCGAGCGCGGCTGTAACGGCCGGGTCCTCGGCTTGGCCGGGCTGGGCCCCGCCCTCGGCCGCCACGTCGAGGTTGGCGCTGGCGGCGCTGTGGAAGCCCGCGCCCTTGTACGTGCCCATGGTCATGAAGCAGAACTCGTCTTGCGCGCCATGGGGGCACAGCAGCACATCGCGGCCCTGCGCAAGCAGCGCCTGCACGGCGGGGGAGGCT
>CAKUKJ010000381.1 GCA_934662525.1 uncultured Coriobacteriales bacterium
CAAGCGCTTACACCAACATTTCCGACGCGATCGGAGCAGCTGGGTCGCCCATCATGACCCCCTTCGCAATCTGGACGAGTTGCCCCGGCGTGTGCGTTAAGCACCTGGCACTGCAACAGAACGCGGCCTTCGCGATGTGGGCGAGTTGCCCCAGCGACTGCGAGGTGCTTATCATAGCGTCTTCAAGTGATGCGTCTGAGCTCGCGATTTCTGAGTAGCGCCTTAGGGCAGATACTGCCGCGATTTGGGGGTTCGCTTACCGTGGATGTACGCTGGGACGTGGCATTTGGGCGCCAGCGGGCCGTATGGGTGCCCAGAATGACGGTAAACTCCCCGTCGCAAGCGCATAAGCGTGCCTGTGCACGGTAGGCGAACCCCCATTCTGCGGCAATATCTTGGGCCGGGCGGTATCTGTGGCTGCAGGCGGCGTTTATAGAGCCGTCAAGCTTGACCCGTCCGTATTCCACAACCGGTGAATCCAACAAAGCTGCGTCGCCTCGTCGCTCGACAGGCCGAACCGGTGAATTGGCCTTTGCACGGGGGATGGCCCGGGACCATAGGGGCTCGCGCGATTGTTCTCGTGAGCCCGCACCGCTCTGTCTGGGAGATGCATGGCGCGGGGCCGAACGCAGGGGTGTGTCGGGCGCAACCCTTTGGGTAGTGAGAGGCCCCGCAGCAAGGGGCTTTCCAGCGGCCCACTCGCGCATTCCCATGTGCAAGGGGAATCCTGGGGCCACAACGACCCGAGGCCTCGGCTTTGCAAGGCGCATCCTGCTGTCGGCCCCTGTCGCAGATGCCTCTGAACCAAACCAAGTAAAAATGTGTCATCTACCAGCCAAAACTTAAATTGACTAGTCACTTTTCACAAGGATGGCGATTCTTGGTTCATCCCTGGTGATGCGCGAATCGCCACCGGGCAGACCATGCGCTCATCCCTGGGTGGGCCGCTATTGTGCAACTCGGCACCGCGATAGAGCGACCGGCGCATCCGACGCAGCCGCCAACGCGGTTGAGCCGTGGAGCGCAGGACGCGCAAGTTCGTTGCGCACATGATGGCGACATGCATAGGGGAGGCAGAGATGGCACAGGCAAACGAGGAAGCATTGAACCACGAGGGCATCAGGCACGACCTTATAAAGGACAACCCCCACCTCAAGAAGCCCGTGATGGCGTTGCTCGGGCTTTTTGAGCAGGCAGGCGACTCCGAGCCGCGCGACGAGCTCATATCTGCCGCGCAGGAGAAGTGGCACGCGGCGTTCGGCCGCACGCCCGCTGCCGTCGTTGACATTCTCGTGCGTCGCCATTGCCTGGTCGAGCAGGTCTTCATCGACGGCAAACCGTACGAAGGCACGCTCGAGGACGCCCAGACCGACGAGAGCCTGGCCGACGACGCCCAGGTGGAGGTGCGCCTCTCGCTCACCGAGAAAGGCGAGACCTTGCGCGACCGCTACGCTCCCGGCGCCACGATGCATGCGCTCTACGAGGACCGTCCGGGCTACGAGGAGGTCTTCAACGCGATGCTGTGGGCCTGCAGTGCCGAAGACGGCGCAACCCGCGAGGACCTCGAGGCGCAGATAAACGAGCTGCCGCCGCTGCAGCCCAACGAGCAGGGCCACAAGACCGTCTACCCCCAGTACTTCTTCGACGCGTTGGAGAGTGCCGGCGGCATCGAGTGGCGCGACGGCGCGTGGAGGATTACCGAGGCAGGGCGTCAGCTCTTGTAGGCGGCCGCTGTAGCACGCCCCGCCGGGACTGCCCAGCCGGACTGCGTAATAGGTTGCTGTGGTGCTCCAGCTGCAAGGCGGATTGGAGCGTAGCGTACTGAAGTACGTGAGCTCCAATCCAACGCGGCAGATGGTGTGCCACAGCAAGCTCCCGCTGTTCGGAAACCCCGTGTTCCACCCCGCGTATCTGCGGGTTTATATAGCACGTTCCATCGAGAAAGAGGGAGGAAGTTTTGGCAGAGTCGACTATCACCAGGCGTGGCTTCGTCAACCTTGCCGCCTTCGGGGTCGCAGCCGCCGCCATGGCGACAAGCGCCGCCCCGAACCTGCTTGCCGCCACCCCGGCCAAGGCAGAGGAAGGCGAGGTCAAGAAGCTGCGCACGATGTGCCGCGCGTGCCTCAACAACTGCGGCATGATCGCCCATGTCAAGGACGGCAAGGTCATCAAGCTTGAGGGCGACCCCGACGACCCCATGAACAAGGGCGGCGTGTGCGCCAAGGGCCTGGCCGGCATCCAGGCGCTCTACAACCCCAACCGCATCAAGTACCCCATGAAGCGCGTGGGCGAGCGTGGCTCCAACGAGTGGGAGCGCATCTCCTGGGAGCAGGCCATCGACGAAATCTGCGACGTCATGTGGGAGTACTACCAGAAGGAGGGCCCCAAGTCCCTCGTGTGCTCCACGGGCGGCGGCGGCAACCCCCAGTTCTTCTCGCCGGCTCGCTTCCTCTCCGTGTGGGGCGGCGGCAACTTCTTCGAGCCGGGATGTGCC
Source organism: uncultured Coriobacteriales bacterium (assembly GCA_934662525.1). Taxonomy (GTDB): domain Bacteria; phylum Actinomycetota; class Coriobacteriia; order Coriobacteriales; family UMGS124; genus UMGS124. Next base: position 2,495 of record CAKUKJ010000381.1, read on the forward strand.
CAGTGCTACCTGCCGCGCAACCACATGGAGTTCTGCCTGAACGGCACGGCCGACACGTCGCTGGCCGACGGCCCCGTCACCGAGGTCTACCTGCCGGGGCTGCTGCCCGAGGACAAATGCACCCCCACCAAGACCTACGTCATGTGGGGCGTGGGGCCCTCCTACCATGGCATCGGCTCCACGGGCCGCGTGGTCACCGACCTGCGCAACGCCGGCATGAAGACGGTCGTCATCGACCCGCGCCTCACTCCCGACGCCGCCCGCGCCGACGTGTGGCTGCCCATTCGCCCCGGCACCGACGTGGCGCTCATGCTCTGCTGGATTAACTACATCATCGAAAACGAGCTGTGGGACCACGACTTCTGCCGCGAGTGGACGAACCTGCCCTTCCTCGTGCATGAGGACACGCGCCTCACCTACCGCGCCTCCGAGCTGGGCCTGGGTGCCGACGACGAGTACGTCGTGTGGGACAAGAACACGAACTC
>CAKUKJ010000382.1 GCA_934662525.1 uncultured Coriobacteriales bacterium
CACTTGCAGAGTGCTAACGCGAGGACTATAACAATAACTGTTCAAAGGAACGGTCCCCTGAACGGGGGCCGCAACGAAAGCAACCGAAACGGCGGCGGAACAACCTGCCGGCCCGTTCGCAAGCTCGGTGGTCGTTGCGCGATGCGGCGCAACCGCCTGCCGGGCAAGCGTATCGGGCAAGGCTCTCGACCGGGGATCGGTCGGCGCCGGGCAGCGCGTTTCGCCCCAAGAAACGGAGATGACGATGATGTCCATGTTGGTACCTCGTTCTAATCGCTTCCTCAACGATCTTATGGCCGACCCGTTCGAGAACTTCTTCGGCACCATGGCGGCGCCGAGCGTGAAGACCACGCCGAACCTGATGCGCACCGACATCCGCGAAACCGAGACCGGTTTCGAGCTGACCATCGACCTGCCGGGCTTCGATAAGGAAGGCGTGCAGGCCGAGCTGAAGGACGGCTATCTGACCGTCACGGCCGAAACCAAGCAGGAGACCGAGGACAAGAAGGGCACCTACGTGCGCCAGGAGCGCTTCAGCGGCAAGTGCAGCCGTACCTTCTACGTCGGCGACGACATTGAGGAAGGCGACATCAAGGCCAAGTTCGACAACGGCACCCTGCAGATCGACGTGCCGAAGAAGATCGCCAAGCCCGAACCCGAAACCTCGCGTTCCATCTCGATCGACTAGCCGGGTCGAGCAGCGATTTCGGATCGGCTCCTCCTGGTCCCTCGAACTTTTTCTCAACTCTCACCTCCTTACGAAAGCCCCGTCGCGGCATGTCCGCGGCGGGGCTTTCCGCGTTTCCTTACCCCACTCTCACCTGGGCAAACGCGAAGTTTACCCCACGGGGGTACTAGGCGTGCGCGCTTGTGCGGGCGCATGATGTGCGCGTTGAGTGGGGCCGTGGAGGGCCCCGCGGCAAGTCCGGCGGGTGGGGCACGGCGCAGCGCGTCGCTTTCGCCAGCGCGCGGCCGCCATTTTGCCGCAGACGTCTTTCTCGAGCGTCGTCGCACCCGCCGGGCTTGCCGAAGGTTCCAAGGAAAAGGAGAGGAACGAATGGCTGAAGACGAGAAGTTCTCCCAGCCCGGCGAGGACGCGCAAGCGCCTTCCCCGAAGCGCAAGGCCAAGCGCGGTTGGATCATCGGCGGCGTCGTGGCCGCCGTGATCGTGGTGGCGGGCGCAGGTTTCTGGGTGTGGCACGAGACGCCCGGTTTCTGCAACGCCATCTGCCACAGCCCCATGGACAGCTACGTCGACACGTATTACAGCGGCGACCAGGGCATGCTGGTGACCGCGCACGCTGAGGCGGGCAACAACTGCCTGAGCTGCCATGAGCCCGTCATCACCGAGCAGGTGGGCGAGGCCATGAAGTGGGTCGCCGACGACTATCCCATGACCGCCGACGGCACGAAGCTGGCCGACGGCGCCGATATGGCCAGCGAGGAGTTCTGCGCCAAGAGCGGCTGCCATGACATGAACGATGTGGTCGCCAACACCTGGGGCTTCGAGGGCAACGACGAGAAGTTCAACCCGCACAGCAGCCACCAGGACCTGGCGCTTGAGTGCGGCGACTGTCACAAGGCTCACGAGAAGAGCGTGCTCATGTGCAACCAGTGCCACAATCTGAACATGCCTGAGGGATGGGAGGCCCCGAATGCAGCATAACGGACTCGACCGCCGCACCTTCCTCAAGGGCGCGGGCATCACGGCCATCGGCGCCGCCGCCATGGGCGCGCTGACCGGCTGCGGCAACGGCTACACCGTCCCCGCCGGCGAGGAGCCGGTAAACACGAGCGCCGGCCAGGTGCCCGGCATGCCCAGCTGGCTGGGTCAGGCCCCCGAGGTCGCCGAACGCGACATCACCGAGACCATCGACACCGAGGTGCTGGTCGTGGGCTGCCGTACCGCCGGCCTGCCCGCCGTCATCTCCGCCGCCGAGAACGGCGCGAAGGTGCTCGGCATCGACCGCACCCCCACCGTGCTTGCCCCGCGCGAGGACATCGGCGCCATCGACTCGAAGCTGCAGCTGGCCTCGTTCGACGAGTTCCCGCAGTTCAAGATCGACAAGATGGAGGCCATGGAGGACATCGTCCGCTACGCCAACGGCTTCGTCGACTATGACCTGGTGAAGCTGTGGGCGAACGAGTCCGGCGACCTGATCGACTGGCTCACCGAGATCGTCGAGCGCGACGGTCGTCTGGTCATGCAGTTCGAGGGCTCCGTCGGCACGGAGGGCCAGGGCGCGCGCGACAAGGCGTGGGCGACCGGCCATAGCCCGAACAAGACCGACAAGGGCAAGGAGGATAAGGACTTCAACTTCGGCGTGTCGCTCAAGGAGTACGCCGAGGAGAAGGGCGCCGAGTTCCGCTGGTCCACCGAGCTCATCAAGCTGGAGCAGGACGAGAACAACCGCGTGGTCGGCATCATCGCTCGCGACGTGAACGATCGTCACTACATCCGCATCAACGCTCCCGAGGGCGTCATCCTAGCGACGGGCGGCTACGGCAACAACCTGGAGATGATGGAGGCGCGCCAGCCCTGGAACCAGAAGATGCGCATCTCCATCGCCCGCAACGGCACCGGTGGCAACCCCACGGGCGACGGCATCAAAGCCGCGATGTGGGTTGGCGGCCAGATGGACCCCATCGGCGCCGCGTGCATGTTCAACCGTGCGGCCGTCAAGCCTGACGAGAAGGCCGGCGACGGCATCGTCGGCGAGTGGTACTGGTTCGGCGAGCAGCCGTTCATGAAGGTGAACCTCAACGGCAAGCGCTTCTGCAACGAGTCCGGCCCCTATGACTACATGCTGCACTCCACCGTCATGCAGCCCGGCCACACCTACTGCGACATCTTCGACAGCGACTATGTCGAGCAGGTCAAGCAGATGAACGAGGTCGGCTGCTGCCGCCTGTACCCGTTCGACAACGGCAGCCCGTCGAACATGCCCATCAGTCTG
>CAKUKJ010000383.1 GCA_934662525.1 uncultured Coriobacteriales bacterium
GTCTCCGGCGGCGTGACGACGACGTCGGTGATCGTGCCGCCGTCGAGGTCGTTGCTGCCGCTCCGGCTGAGCTTCGTGTGCGGTGTCACCTGGCCGCGCAAGCCGGGTATTCTCCCCCTGAATCGTTCGGTTTCGAGATTCGTCCGCGCATGGGGCGCGGGCGCAGGCGGGCATGGGGCCTGCCTGGAAGGGAAGGTTGATTGCATGATCAGGCTGGTAGCCTCCGACATGGACGGCACGCTGCTCGACGAGAGTTCGCAGGTGCCGTCTGAGACGTTCGACCTCATCAAGCGGCTCGACGAGGCGGGCATCCGCTTTGCCGTCTCGTCGGGCCGCAGGCTCGACACGCTTCGCGAGTTCCTTGCCCCCGTGGCAGACCGCATCGACTTCGTGGCCTCCAACGGCGCGCAGGTCATGGTGGCCGGCAAGCTCGTGGACCGCGAGGTCTTCTCCTATATGGCGCTCAAGCGCCTCAAGAAGGTTGTGGACGCGTTCGACTGCCTGCACATGGCCTTGTTCGACCGCTCGCGCAGCTATCTGCTCGAAAGCCCCGACCACTACGAGCTCGAGGCCGACAAAGACCTGCGCCAGGCGACGCAAGTGGCCGACGTGCCGGATCCCGATACGAGCATCGTGAAGGCGTCGGTCTACTGCGACACTCCCGGCAACGTCATGGACATGGCCTACGTGCTTGAGCGCGAGCTGGGCGACGCGTTCGTGTTCGCGCCGTCGGGCCGCAGCTGGATCGACGTCATGCAGAGGGGAGTCTCCAAGGCCACGGGTCTGCGGCAGGTGCTTGCCCACCACGGTATCCGCGCCGACCAGGTCATGGCGTTCGGCGACTCGATGAACGACTACGAGCTGCTCACCTCGGTGGGCCACCCCATCGCCATGGGCAACGGCCGCTACGCCGTGAAGCAGATTTCCGAGCGCGTCATCGGCACAAACGTCGAGCATGCCGTGCAGGCGGAGCTTGCGAAGCTTGCCGAGTCTGCCGGTCAGGAGAGACCCCCGATCCCAGATCTGTTCTAAGAGGTCGAGGCCCGAGGTTCTGCGGTCTCATCAAACTGTTCCATAATGAGAATAGTTTTCTGGTTTAAAGTGTGATAAAAACTATTCGTAAAAAGGAACGGTTTTCTCTACCGGATGCGGAGGCTCGATGAAAACCGCTGGAGAGGCCGCTGCGATGCTTGGGGTTTCGAAGCGGCGCGTCTATGCACTGATTGGGGCCGGGGCTCTGCCGGCTGAAAAGGCCGGTGGGATTTGGCTTGTGGACGACGCGGGCTTGGAACGACGTCTGGCGAGCGGCGTAGACAGGCGCGGCGGGCGCCCCCGTAAGGGGAGCGGAGCAGACGAGGTGCGTCTTGCCCTCATGAATCGCAACCATCTTGTTGCCGAGGCGGTATACGACGTGCGAAGCGGTACGTTTTCCTCCGTTGGCCCCCTTACCGATGCCGATCGCGCCCCGATTGGCTTGGTCGACGGTCGCGGTAGAATCACGGCGGGCGTCCTTTCTGCCTGGTGGAGCGGGCGGGGCATCCCCCGGGCGCGGAAGGGGCTCGCCTCTGTTCTTGCTCGTGAGGGGGTTAAGCTGCCCGAGCAGCTCGTATACCGCAACCTCGGCCTCTCGCTGTCCGACCAATACTGGGTTCGGCCCGAGGGGCTGGACGTGACGTGGGACGAGCTTAACTTTTTCACGAACGATTTCGAAAAGCTGGATGTCGGAAGCGAGGGGCCTGGGAGCGGGAGGCATCCGGACAACACGTCCGACGGCGTTTTGCCCAAGCATTGGCTTGTGGCGCCAGACGGTACGAGGATGCTCGCCAAGGGGGGCGGCGCCTTTTTGCAAGAGCCGTGCAACGAGGTCATTGCGACCGAGCTTTGCAGGCGTCTCATGCCTCCCTCTCAGTTCTGCAGCTACACCTTGGAATCAGGCCCCGGTTCCTTGACGTCGCTGTGCGCGAACTTCCTTTCGGATGAGGAGGAATACGTCCCAGCCCACTATGTGCGCATGGTCAAGCCGCAGGAGTCCCACCATAACGATTATCAACACTACCTGGAATGTTGTCATGAGCTGGGGGTGGACGACGCGGCGCAGGCCGTCTCATATGGGATTGTTTGCGACGATGTGATGGCCAATGCCGACCGCCATTGGCGCAACTTCGGCATCGTCCGCAATGTCGAGACGCTTGCGTGCCGCGTTGCCCCGATCTTTGACACGGGGTCGAGCCTATGGCATGACCGGGAAGACCTTTTGGCTGCACGCGACTTCACGTTCTGCTCGAAGCAATTTGAAAGCAATCCTGGAAAACAGCTGCAGCTTGCCGATTTGGATTGGGTGGACGCGAGCAAGATCCAGGACCTTGACGAGTACGCGCGCGACGTGCTCCTTAAAAGCAGCCTTCCGGTGCAGCGCATCGACCTCATATGCGAGGGCATACGCCGGCGCGTCGGTCGCCTGACGCACATCTGCGAGTTTCTATAGCGCCTGCGTGTACATGCGGGGCATGTGCGGACGAGCCTGCCCGAGGCGCGGGCGGGGAGGGATTCGCACCTCGGGCAGGCCTGCGGTTCGACAGCTCGGGGCTAGTTCGCCCAGGGGTCGGAGATGTCCACGCCGCAGGCGATGAGGGCGGCGTCGCGGGCAATCTCGGCCTCCTCGTTGGTGGGGATGACGAGGACCTCCACGGTGGACGAGTCGGTGGAGATGCGCCGGTCCACCTTGTCGCCCACCATGTTGCGCTCCTCGTCGATCTGGATGCCGAACGGCTCCAGGCCGCGGAAGATGAGGCGGCGGGCATAGGGGTCGTTCTCGCCCACGCCGGCGGTACACACGATGACGTCCACGCCTGCCAGCTCGAAGAAGTAGGCGCCGATGGTGCGGCGGATGGACGTGAGGAAGATGTCGTAGGCAAGCTCGGCCTGCTCGTCGCGGGCGATCGTGCTGAGG
>CAKUKJ010000384.1 GCA_934662525.1 uncultured Coriobacteriales bacterium
CTCTCCGTCTCGCTGCCCATGCCCTGCACGCGGCCCATGAGAAAGCCCCAGAGGAAAATGCATACCAAGGAGAGGGGCAGCGAGATGGCCGGCGATGGGTCGGGGCTTGCGGTGGGCTGCGGTTTGGCTTGGGCTTGGGCGAGCCCGGTGCCCTCTTCAGGGTCCGTGCCTGTGGGATTGACCGGGAGCCCGCTTTCTGCGGCCATGCGGGAGGTTTTTGCCAACAGCAGGGGAGACGCCACCACAACGCCGACCAAAACGGCCATGCCTGCGATGTCTACCAGGGCGTTCTCGATTAAGAGGTCGAGCGCGGTCTCAAGGACAAACGCCAGGCCAAGGACAAGTAGCGTTCGGGCGATGCCCTGCCGGGCCAGCTCCTGCGCCCAAAGCGAGACCGTCGCGATGGAGGAGAACGTGAGAAGCGCCCCTCCGGCTTCGGTCGCCCAGCGGGGGATCAGGGAAGCGTTGCCGAGGAACAGCAGCAGGAGTCCCGCGGCGCTTGCGGATGCGAGGAAGGTGCAGATGGGAAGCGAGATGCGGACGCCATGGCGGCTCCTGCGATAATAGACGGCGAGCAGCGCGCAGGAGACGACGATGGGAACGCCGCCGCTGAGCGGTGCGGCCGATATGCGAACGCCGAAGAAATCGGCGTCGGAAAACGAGCAGATCGACCCGTCGAACGTGCCCATTGAGATGAGGCAGCATGCCAGGCCCACGATGGTGAGGCACAGCCAGCGCGAATCGGTGCGCGCTATGAGGTTCTTGATGGCGAGCAGCATGCGGTTTCCGTTCCGTTCCTTTGGCCCCTTACGCATGTGCATTATGCCAGTTCCGCGCCGTACGGTGGCGTGAAAGTTCGCAGAAGCGCAGGCGCGGGGATTGGGTTTTTCGGCGTTGCCGCGGGGGGCGCGGCGCCGCGCGATTGGGAAACGAATGGGGGCGACGGGGCGCAGGGTGGGGCGGGCACGCCCTCCCGTTTTGTTCGGAACCGGCAAGCGCGGTGTCTACCTGCCATTTTGCATGCAATCCTCCATCCCGGGGGATGGGGCCGCTGGCCTTGGAGGGGACTTGAGGGGGAGATGCGCGGCCTTTTCAGCTCCACTTCAACCAAGCCTGGAGGATGCCCGGCGCATTCCGCGCGGCCTATCGTCCGTGTCGTCACGAGGCGGGGCTTCTCGCAGAGCCTCGCCCCCATCCATGTCCGACGGCCGCACATGGGCCATCGGGCCCCGTCGGAAGGACATGCCATGTCTAAGACAACGCTCGATCGCCGCAGCTTCCTGCGCACCGCAGCCGTGGCAGGGGTGGGCCTCACCGCGTTTGCTGCCGCAGATACCGCCTTGGCCGATGCACCCGCGCCTACCGGGGGAGACGCTCCCGCCGATGGCGATGCGCCTGAAGCCGAGGGCGCCGGCGCACCGGCGCCTGCAGGCCCCATGGGCGGCACCGTCGAGCCCGGCAGCATGTGCACGCGCGACGTGGACTACGTGCCCGCCGTGGGCGAGTATCCCGTGGGCGTGCCGCAGGGAACCCCGCAGGGCCTCGGCTGGATGGCCGTGCCCGAGCCCATCACCGACATCTCTGAGGAGAAGACCGCCGACGTCGTCGTCGTGGGTGCCGGCATCACCGGCCTTGCCGCCGCCCGTGCCGCCGCCGAGGAGGGCGCGAGCGTCATCGTGATCGAGGCCACCGACACGTGGCAGACGCGCGGCCAGGACGTGGGCACCATCAACTCCGAGTACCAGAAGGCCAACGGCCTCGAGTGCGACGCCGACGACATCAACGAGGTCTGCCTCGAGATGCAGAAGTACACCAGCAACCGCGCCAACCAGGCCATCATGCGTACCTGGGCCAACCGCTCGGGCGAGGATTACGACTGGTGGTACAAGGACCTGCTTGAGCCCCAGGGCTACGGCATCGAGATTCCCCGTTGGCCCATGACCGAGCAGGAGTACGACCCCGTTGCGGGCGAGTGGATCCCCCAGTTCGCCTTCCAGCAGGAGTTCACGGTGCCCGAGGGGCAGGAGGCCGGCTTCAACGGCGGCATGCCCGGCGCCATCGACCTGCTTGCCCAGGCATCCATCGACCTGGGGGCGGAGTTCGACTTCAACATGCGCGGCAGGCAGCTTGTGCGCGGCGAGGACAACAACACCGGCCGCGTGACCGCCGTCATCGCCGAGGACGCCGACGGCAACCATGTCAAGTTCAATGCCAACAAGGGCGTCATCCTGGCTACGGGCGACTACGGCCACAACTACGACCTCATGAGCGTATGGTGCCCGATGTACGCCGACATGGCGCGCGACCGCAACGTCTACTCCACCACGGCCAACCAGGGCGACGGCCACCTCATGGGCATGTGGGTCGGCGGCATGATGCAGGCCATCCCCCATCCCCATATGGCCCACGGCACGCCCGGCGACCAGGGCGCCTACCCCGGCCTCCTCGTTGACATCAACGGCCGTCGCTTCACCAATGAGGACATCCCCGGCCAGAACTTCTCCAACATCGCCGAGCTGCAGCCGCGCATGGTGTGGTACCTCATCACCGACGCCAACTACCCCAACCACCTGCCCATGCAGCAGCCAGGCCATGGCGCGAACATGGAGTTCACGGGCGACTTGGACGCCTGGAACGCCGCCGTTGCCACCGGCGACCAAGCCACGATCGAGGCAGAGATGGAGGCGCAGGGCATCTCCGGCACCGTCGCTTGGACGCTTGACGAGCTGGCCGAGGCCATCCACGTCGACCCCGCCGTGCTGACCGAGACCGTGGAGCGCTACAACGAGATGTGCGCCCAGGGCCGTGACGACGACTTCGGCAAGCAGCCCAAGCGCCTGTGGCCTATCGACACGCCGCCGTACTTCTACTCCACGAGCTCCTGGAACTTCCTCGTGGTGATGGGCGGCTTGGAGACCACCACGAAGGCCGAGGT
>CAKUKJ010000385.1 GCA_934662525.1 uncultured Coriobacteriales bacterium
TGTTCGAGCGTTTCACGCAAGAGAACATGTCCACCGTGCGTCGCTATGGCGGCTCCGGCCTGGGGCTTTCGCTTGTGAAAGACCTCGTCGCGATGCTCGGCGGTTCCGTGCGTCTCGTGAGCGCCCCAGGCGAGGGGTCGACCTTTACCGTATGCCTGCCCGAGGGCGGGCCGTCGGACGGCGGCGCTTCCGACGGCGGGGCGTCGCAAGGCGCCTAGGCAGTCGTGCGGCTCCGCGCAGCTTGCCTTTTTACAGGGTTACGGCGCTTGCCCGGCCTGCTATGATGGGTCCCGATTGCGACGAGTGAGACGGCGGGGCAAGGGGGAGCGCGGCATGTCCAAGGTGATGCTGATTGACGACGACGAGAGCATGCGCCTGCTGATCGGGCAGCTCGTTGAGCGCGAGGGGCATGAGTTCTGCTGCGCCAGCAACGGGGTCGACGGCTTGGAGATGCTGCGCCGCGAGCGGCCCGACCTGCTCATCCTCGACGTCATGCTGCCCGACATCAACGGCTTCGAGCTGTGCCAGACCATCCGCGCCGAGGGCCGCCGGGTGCCCATCATGTTCCTCACCGCCAAGGGCGACATCGTGGACAAGTCCATCGGGTTCAAGGCCGGTGCCGACGATTACCTGGTTAAACCCTTCCATAACGAGGAACTTGTGCTGCGCATGAACGCTCGCCTGCGCCGCCGTTGCGGCCTGGGGCCCAAGTCTGCGCGCACTGCGGCGAGCTACCGTGTGGGCGACCTCGAGATTTTCTTCGGCAAGTACGATGTGCGCCTGCGCGGCAAGCAGGTGGCGCTTTCCTCGCGCGAGATCGAGCTGCTTGAGCTTCTCGCGTCCGACCCGGGCAGCGTCTTCACGCGCGACCAGATCATGGAGCACGTCTGGGGCGACAAAGACGGAGCCGACCCCAGCAGCATCACGGTGTTTGCCCGCAAGATTCGCGAGAAGATCGAGGACGACCCCTCCAAGCCCCGCTACCTCATCACCGTCTGGCGCGTGGGATACAAGCTGGCCGACAGGCTGTAGCGACAAGGGGTGCCGCGGCCCCTGTATGGGCCGGCTCGTTCGAAAGGGGGCGCCTGTGGGAGGGCGCGCGCGGGGGTTTGGGGCTGACGGGCATGTCATTGCGGGTCTTACGGCCATGTATCTGTGGACGTGGCTCATCTATTGGGGCGGGCCGTTCTCATTGCGTGAATACACCATCGAGCTGACCAATGCTCGCTGGGGCGTCAACGTCGCCATGGGGGCCGTCGCGGTGGGTGCGGTGCTGTTCTTGGCCCGCCGCAACGGGGAAGACGGGAGCCGCGACCGTCGCCTCATGGCGGGCGTATGCCTCGCGGCGCTGGTCAGCGGTCTTGCCGGCACGGCGCTTGCGCTCCTCCTCGCAGTCGATGCGACCCTGCCTGCCACGTGGGTCGTTCCTGTCGCTTTGATCTCGGGGCTGTTCACCGGCTTGAGCGAGGGGTTCCTTCTGTGCCGCTGGTGCTCGCTCACCTCGCTGAGGGGCGTGCGGGCGGCCCTGTTCAACAACGCCGTGGCGCTCGCCGTAGGCGGCGCCCTCTTTCTCGTGTGCAAGCTTGCGCCGGTGTGGGTTTCCCTCGCGGTGGGCATGCTGTGCCCGCCCGCCTGCTTCTTGGCTGCCCTCAAGGCAGGCTCGCCCGATGCGGACCCGGCCCGGACGGAGCCCGTCGCAGCCTCGCCGGCGCAGGTTGAGAGCGCTTCGGCGCAGGTGCTTGCCCCTCTGCGCGACCCCGCGTTTCGCATGCTTGCGTGCCTGGCGCTCGTCTTCGGCCTGTCGAACGGCTTCATCAATGCGGGGTTCGAGGTCGTGCCCCAAAGCCTGTATCGCCTGTCTTGCTACGGGGTGGTGGTCGGCACGATCCTGGCCTCGGGCCTCACGTTCCTGGCGGCGTTCGCGCTCAAGCTCGACGCATGGAGGCTCGTGTTCTGCGTGTCCCTGCCCCTCATGGCCGTCTCGTACCTGCTCTTCCCCTATGAGGTGTTTTGGTATGTGGGCTGGGGCGTCCATGCGTTGGGCTACCAGTTCTTCTTCATGACCCTCTGGTCGTTGCTCGGCTCGCGCCAGCTGCGTCACGGCGCGTCGCCGGTCGTCTCGGTCTGTGTGGGCCTGTTCGCCGTGGAACTCGGCTCGGCGCTGGGCCTCGCGCTGTGGAACGCCTTCTGCATCGGCATCGACCAGGCGGGCGAGCATGTCGTCTCCGGGCTTGCGCTCATGCTCCTCGTGCTTGTGGCGGTTCTGTTCGAGCGCCCCCAGTTTGGTTGGGGAGACGTGCAGCCCGGTGTGGCGGTGCCTCCGAACGCCCTGCCGGTTGACGACTACCTCGAGGTCATGCAAAGGATTCGCATCGGTTTCTCCCTTTCCCCACGCGAGCTCGAGGTGTGCAAGCTGCTTGGCCGGGGCCGCAACCGCCAGTTTGTCGCCGCCGAGCTCGGCGTCTCGCTCGAGACGGCCAAGACCCACACCACCAACGTCTATCGCAAGCTCGGCGTGCACTCCCAGCAGGAGCTGCTCGACGTCATCGAGTCGGTGCGCGCCGAGCTGGCCGCAGATCGCGCGGCTGCAGTGGCAAAAACCTCCGCAAGCAAACAGACTCCCAGGTAGATTTGTCTATCCCCCAGGCATAGTGAGGTCTCACCCCCAGATGGCTAAAGCGCCCTTGGTGTGCAGATTCACTATCGGCGGGCCATGCGCGCCGCCGCGAGGCCGAGGCATCGTAGCAAGCGGCACGGCAGGCGGCCCGGCTTGCGAACGCGTCCTTCACGGCGCGCTCGGCCAGACCGCCTGCCATACGTCGTGCGTGGCGCGCAGCCGCCACGCCTTGCTTTATTGACTTCAGTCTGCCGCGCGCGTAGCCGCGGCATGTAAACCACCCGCTGCGCGGGTGGATGACCTCCGGCTTT
>CAKUKJ010000386.1 GCA_934662525.1 uncultured Coriobacteriales bacterium
CCTGCAGGAGGCCGCCACTGGCTGCACCAAGGAGATCTCCTACAACCGCTTGGCCCCCTGCAAGTCGTGCAACGGCACGGGCTGCGCCGAGGGCGGCAAGGAGACGACCTGCCCCACCTGCCACGGCACCGGCCAGGTGGTGACGCAGCAGCGCACGTTCTTTGGCAACATGCAGTCGCGCTCGGTGTGCCCCGACTGCAACGGCTCGGGTAAGAAGATCGACAACCCCTGCTCGGAGTGCGACGGCCAGGGCCGCTCGCCCGACCGTGAGCGCGTGAGCGTGAAGGTGCCCGCCGGCATCGCCGATGGCCAGCAGCTGCGCGTCCCCGGCTTCGGCGAGGCAGGCGTGCGCGGGGCCCACTCGGGCGACCTCATCGTCTCGGTGCGCGTAGCCGACGACGAGGCCTTCCAGCGCTCCGGCGACGACCTGCACGTGCGCGTGGAGGTCAGCATCGCCCAGGCGGCCCTGGGCACCACCGTCGTGGTCGACGGCATCATGCCCGACGAGGAGGTCGAGATCTCCGTTCCCGCCGGCTGCCAGTTCGACGACACCGTGCGCGTCTCAGGCAAGGGCATGCCCCGCATGCGTCGCGACGGCCGCGGTGACCTCATCGCGCACGTCGACGTCGTCGTGCCCACCTCGCTCACTGACGAGCAGCGCGAGCTGCTCGAGAAGCTCGCCCGCACTATGGACGAGACGGTGGACAAGAAGCGCACGCCCTGGCAGCGCATCAAGGACGCCCTCTCCTAATGGCAGCGCCTGCCCCCCGCGTCTGCGTCGTCAACCTAGGCTGCCGCGTCAACCGCGTCGAGTCCGACTGGATGGAGTCCTCCTTCGTGCAGTCGGGGGCGTTGTTGTGCGACGAAACCGAGGCTGACATCGTCGCCATCAACACCTGCGCCGTGACCGGCGAGGCCCAGGCCAAGACGCGCAAAGCCGTGCGCCATGCCGCCGGACTGCCCAAGAAGCCGCTCGTGGCGGTGACGGGATGCGTGGCCAACCTGTTCCCCGCCGAGCTTGAGGCGATAGGGGGGAACGTCCGTGTGTTCCCCGCCAAGCTTGCGCTGGTGGGGGACGCGCTGGGCGAATGGGGGAGATTGAACGCGAGTGCTGCGGGGGAGGGCGAGGATGCCTCCCTGCTCAAACAGTCCTCGCTACTTCGTAGCTGCGGAACTCGCGATGAGGCATCCTCGCCCTCCCGACACGATTCTCTTCAATATATGGAACAAGATGACCTTGCGGGGGTCGAAAGTTTTGTCTCAGGCGCAGTTCCGCAGGCGCATAGCGCCGAGGACTGTTTGAGCACTGAGGACACACTCTCAGCCCCAGGCGGGCATGCAGTCTTTCGTGCGCGGCGTGGTGTCAAAATCCAAGACGGCTGCGACAACAAGTGCGCGTATTGCATCGTGTGGCGGGCTCGCGGCAAGTCGCTGTCGACGCCGTACAGCCTCATCGAGAAGCAAGTGCTCCAGGTGCTGGGGGAGGGGGCGCTGGAGGTCGACCTTACAGGTATCAATCTGGGACGATACTCTTCTGTTGATGCGAAGGGCGTGCCCCTTGACCTCGCGGGCTTGATTGAGCGCCTAGCACCCCTTATCCGCGAGCACGGCGCCCTTCTGCGCGCATCCAGCATCGAGCCGCCCGAGGTCACACCTAGGCTTGTCGATGCGTTCAAGCGAAACGCCGACTGCGTGGCGCCGCATTTCCACCTGCCGTTGCAGGCGGGCTCAACTCGGGTGCTGCATCGCATGGGCCGCCGCTACAACGCTGGGCAGTTCCTTGAGAAGGTCGGGCTCATCCGCAAGGCCCTTCCTGCTGCGGCCATCTCTACCGACATCATCGTGGGCTTCCCGGGTGAGACCGAGGAAGACTTCCAGGAGACGCTGGCCCTCGCCGAGAAGGCCGCCTTCTCCAAAATCCACGTCTTCCGCTTTTCCGCCCGCCCCGACACCCCTGCCGCCGGCATGCCCGATCAAGTCGCGCCCGTGGTCATTCGCGAGCGCTCCGAGCGCCTACGCGCCCTGGCCGAGCGCCTGCGCTATGAAGACGCCGCCCGCCGCGTCGGCACCGCCGAGCCCGTCCTCATCGAGCGCATCGACCCCGACGGCACCGCCCACGGCACCACGGCGAGCCATCATGAGATTCATATCCTACAAAGCATCAACAATTCGGTCAACGCTGCTCTTGTCAAAGCGACGATTTCAGCCGTGCAAGACGATGGCAGGCTCGTCGGCACCGTGTAACGCTCGTCGACATTTTGTGTGCATGCAATGGGTTCCGAACGATTGTGGCGGTTTGCGACGGTCGTTCGGAACTTGAGACCAGCAACTTGGAACAAGCCAACCCCCCCTCAAAAAAGTGAATCCTGTCTCGGTATCATCTTAAACGTTCTGATTCACTCGGTTCCTAATCAGCTTGTTTAGCTCATGTTTCCAAGCAAAGGGGATGTTGTTCTTGTACCGCCTGGCAATACTCGATGATGACCCTATTCAGGCGGAAGACTTAAAGCGGCGCATATCACGCCATCCTCAGGCTGATGATTTTGAAATCGTAACTTACTCAAAAGCCAGCGAATTAAAGGTTTTGACCGACGAGCAGGGCATTGACGTCCTGTTCTGCGACATCAGCCTCGGTGAGGACTGTCCCGACGGGGTTTCGACGGTCAAGGAGCTCGGGCTTCCCGAGCATGGTACTCAAATCGTGTTCGTCACAGGCTACAGCGGCATGTACGGCCGTGTGCGAAGCATCGCAGGCTCGTTTCTCCTCATGAAGCCGATTCGCGAAGACGAGTTGTTTCATGTGATCGACCAAGCAATCAATGCCGCTGCAAAACGCGCCATAAAACCACTGTTGATTCATAGCATTCAAGGGGATCGCGTCATTAAGCCAATCGACGTCCTGTATGTTGAAAGCTGGAAACA
>CAKUKJ010000387.1 GCA_934662525.1 uncultured Coriobacteriales bacterium
CAAGACTACGTTCAAGGGATCAAGGACCTTTTGTCCGATGCTGATCGCGGAAACGAGCTTTCCAGCAACGAGCGGGAGCTGATGCGCCGGGAGTTCGACACCTCCGCATCGATGCGCATTTACGCCGACAAGCTCGCCGAGCTAGCCAAGCGATGATTCCCGAGTTTAAAGAAAAGCAGGTTGAATGTTGGGCACGATCCTAAATACCCGTGTTGGCTTCAAGGACTTTGCGTGTTTCCTGTTTGCGTTGTTGACCGTCATTCCAGTTTTCGCCGAAAACGGCGTTATGAAGCTCCTCGCCCTTGCTCTGGGCGCGGGGCTCTTGATCGTTATGCTGAAGGACAGGTTCCTCCCTTCGGCGTATTCCGTCATCTGCGCATTCTATTTGGCGGTCTTCCTATACAAGGGCTTTGGCAACTTTGATATGGAATCCTACCTGTCGCTTGCCGCCGGTGTGTTCAAGGTGCTCGTGTTCGTCTTCATCTTGGAATGGCGGCTCAAGGACGGACTCTCCGTGTTCATGCCCCTGTTCGGCTTCGTGATGACGGCGCTGGTTTTCCTCGACGCACTCACCGTCCTCCTGTTCCCCGACGGTCTTTACCGGGACGGTTTCGGGATTGCTCGGTGGATACTCGGCTCTAAGAACAACCGACTTTACTGGTACGTCATCGACATCGCGCTTATTGCTTGGAACTCTCGGGGCAAAGGAAAGGCCTGTTTGCCCGTCGTCGCTGCGTTTTTGGTTTTTCTGGAAGCATCCATGCTGGCGTCTGAATCTTCCACAAGTGCGGTCGCCTTGCTCGTCGGGATCGCTGGGGGAATCCTCGCCATCGCCTTAAATAAAGGTGGCAGGGGCGCGCCTATAAGTTCATACCTCGTTGTGTTCTCGGTGTACCTCGTTTTGAACGTGCTGATCCTCGGCGGCTCGACAGGTTTTCTCCGGGACTTCGTCTCAGGCTATCTTGGGAAAGATCTGACTTTCTCCGATAGAACTGTCATTTGGGGCGAGGTTCTCAAGTTCATCCAGCTCAAACCTGAGTTCGGGTGGGGATACCTAGGGACCGAGGCCACCTCTCAGTTGCTCGGAAGAATCGATTTCGTCAACGCTCACAACCAGATTCTCGACTCCTTGCTGATCGGCGGGGTGTTTCTGCTGGCCCTGTTCATTGCCACTCAGCTGTTACTCGCTTTCAACGCCGCCAAGAGCGATGACGGCTCAGTGAGGCTCCTTGTATGCTGTTGTGGAGGTTCCCTTCTCGTTCAGATGCTCTTTGAACAGACTTTGACGCTCTTGCCTGTCTGGATTCTGTTTGCGCTTCTTAATGGATTCTGCCTTGCCAGCCGCTCATCGCACGGGAGGGGATTAGCTTGAGGAGAATCGTTGAGAGTGTGTTGACGACTGGGGTGGCTACGGCCATCTCCATGATGATTAACCTGTGCCTCACCCCCTTCATCACCGATAAACTAGGCGTCGACGCGTACGGGTTTATCTCGCTAAGCAACACATTCGTCGGATACGCTGCCATCTTGACCACTGCGCTCGACAGCTTCGCGACCCGTTTCATCGCCGTCGAGTACCACAAGGGAAACCTCCGCAAGGCGAGCGGATACTATTCCTCGCTGATAGTTGCCAATCTCACTATTAGTGTTCTGCTCGTGGCCGCCGCTTTGCCTCTCTACGTCGTGCCGGGGGCTTTTTTCAACGTCCCGGAGGCATTGAGCAGGGACGTGGGCTATCTGTTCCTGCTGACGTTCATCAACTTCTCGCTCACCACGATGAGCACGGCCCTTTCTGTTTCGGTTTACATCAAGAACCGCCTCGACCTTTATGGCATCGCTCAGGTCGCAGCAAATGTTGTCGAAGCCGGTTTGATCCTCATCCTATATTGGATCATCCCGCCGAGCCTTTCCTTGTTCGGGATAGCGCTCGTTGTATCGTCCCTAGTGCTGGTTGGGGCGAACCTTGGGCTACATAAGAAGCTTGTTCCAGAGCTGGAGTTCGACGTCCGGCTGTTCTCCTTCTCGTCTTTGAAGGATTTGGCCAGCGCGGGCGTGTGGAGCTCCATCAACACCTTGGGAAACCTTCTCAATAGCGGGGTCGGCCTATTTATAGCCAACCTCATGCTGAGTGCGACCTCTATGGGGCAGCTGGCAATCTCCAAAACGTTCAGCAGCGTCCTCACGAGGCTCTACCAGCTTGTGTCCCAGGCCTTTTACCCCAAGATACTGAGGCATTATTCCAATAACGAGAAAGACGAGCTCCTCGCTTCCCTAACCGTCGCCTCTTCGATAACCGGGTCTTTCGCGGCGATACTGTTCGCCGGGTTTTTCGCGCTATGCCCGGCGTTCTACCGCCTATGGATTCCAAAACAGCCCTTGGATATCCTCTATCCGCTCACGATGCTCGCCATGCTCTACTCATTTGCCGAGGGCGCCCTGCAGCCTTTGTATTACGTATATGCGTTGACTTTGAAAAACCGCTTTCCGACGGTCTTGACGGTCATCGGCGGGCTCGTCAACATCGCGATTGCGTGCATTCTTGTCAATTTCACCGATTTGGGCGTTTTCTCCATCCCGCTGGCTTCTGGGCTCGTGATGGCCTTCATCAGCTTTGTCAGCAACCCGATCTACATGGCGAAATGCTTGGAGATGCCCTGGCATTTCCTTTATCCGACCCTGATTAGAGTGACAGCCGCGTGCGCCGCTTGCTGCATCGCCTTTAGCACTGTTGAGAAATTCTTCTCGCCCGAAACTTGGATCGAGTTTGTTCTTGCGGCGCTGCTCGATCTCGTCATCGGCGCGATTCTATGCGCTGCCGTTTTTCATAAGGTCATTAAAAAATATAGCTCCGATAGGTCTCGTGCCGTTTCGGGCTAATCGTCGAATCCCCTATCAAATGGAAGTTGGTCACTTAATGAGC
>CAKUKJ010000388.1 GCA_934662525.1 uncultured Coriobacteriales bacterium
GCACGAAATGACGTCCGATGTCCATCGGATCCTCGAGCATGTAAGAGCGCTGAGGCACGAGCGGCGAGAGCATCGAGGCCTCGCGGTCGAACGTGGAGTCGGCGTTGGTGTGGTAGATGACCACGGGGTGCATCGGCTGGTAGTGGTTGAGCAGGTTGACGTCAATCTCGATGTGGGGTACAACGCCCTTGCCGTCTTTGCCGAGGCTTTCGGCGATGAGCTGCTCCATCCACAGGCCGAAGACGCGGCCGGGCTGGGGAGAGATGTAGGTGAAGCAGTTGGCCGAGGTCGGGGAGAGGTTCGTGATGAGGAAGCTTGCGAGCTGCACGGCGGGGTTGTTCACGCTGTCTTGCGCGCACATCTGCTCCATCTCGGCGGCGCGGGTCACCATGTCGCGCACGTCCAGGCCGCACAGGGCCGCAGGCACGAGGCCGAAGACCGACAAGGCCGAGAAGCGCCCGCCCACGGTGGGCTCGCCGAGGAACACGCCGCGGAAGCCGCGCTCCCGGGCAAGCTGCTCCAGGCCGCTGCCCGGGTCGGTGATGGCGACGAAGTGCTTGCCGGCCTCTTCCTCGCCCAGCTCGCGCACCACGTCGTCCCAGATGACATGGTAGATCGAGAGCGTCTCGAGCGTGCCCCCCGACTTGGACGACACGATGAACATGGCGTGCGCATAGTCCACACCGTGCAGGATCTGCTTCACGTAGACCGGCGAGAGAGAGTCGAGCGTGGAGAACCGGATGTGGGGGTGCAGCGACGCGCACAGCTTCGTGATGGTCATGGGCGCCTGGGAGCTGCCGCCTTCGCCGAGCAGGCCCACGTAGGTGATCTCGTCTTTGGCGACCTCGGCGGCAAAGGCCTCGATCTGCTCAAGGGGGGTGGGGGGATTGCTGGCAAGGTCGGCCCAGCCCATGAAATCGCGCGCGCTCTCCAGGGCGACCTCGCTGAAGTCGTAGAGCGTGCTGTCCTTGGCGTGCATGCGCGAAGGCACGTGCCCTGCCACGAGCTTCTCGGCGGGACAGGGCGGCTGAGCGATGTTCTTACGAGTCACGGCAGACTCTCCAATCAAAGTCATGAGTGTCGAGGGACGGGCCTGGCGGCGTTGGATACGCGCGAAGGGCCGGCCGACCAAACACATGCAATGCTAGCAGATGCGGGGAAGCTGCTCTCCCACGAGCATGTCGAGAATGCGTGTAGAGCCGAAAGCTGTCCGCAGGCGGACAGTATGGCTGCCCGCGCTCGCGGGCTCAAGTATCTCGCCAATGATAGCCGCCTCGGTGCCGTATTTGTCCGCGCGCATGGCGTCCAGTGCGGCCTGTGCCTCCTCGGCGGGCACGACCGCCACCATCTTGCCCTCGTTGGCCACCTGGAACACGTCGTAGCCAAGCATCTCGCATGCGCCGCGCACCTCGTCGTGCACAGGCACGTCGTCCTCGTTTACCAGGATGTCCACGCCGCTGGCCTCGGCGAACTCGTTGAGCGTGGAGGCAAGCCCGCCGCGGGTGGGGTCGCGGAAGGCGCGCGTGTGGGGCGCCGCCTCGAGCACGGCAGCGATGAGGTGGTTGAGCGGGGCCGCGTCGGTGGTGAGCGTCGTGGAGAAGGAAAGGCCCTCGCGCTGCGAGACGACGCAGATGCCGTGGTCGCCCAGGGCGCCGGAGACGAGCACCTTGTCGCCGGGCTTGCAGTTGCGCCCGGACAGGCTCACGCCCTCGGGCACGAGGCCCACGCCTGCCGTGTTGATGAACACGCCGTCGGCGTGCCCCTTCTCCACGACCTTGGTGTCGCCCGTCACGATGGACACGCCTGCCTCCGCCGCCGTCAGTGCCATCGTGCGCACGATCTCGCGCAGCTTGTCCATCGGGTAGCCCTCCTCGAGCACGAAGCCGCACGAGAGGTACTTCACCTGGGCGCCCGAGGTGGCCACGTCGTTCACGGTGCCGCAGACGGCAAGCCTGCCGATGTTGCCGCCCGGGAAGAACTGCGGCGTCACCACAAACGAGTCGGTGCTCATGGCGATGCGGCCGGCCCCCAGAGGCACCACGCCCGCATCGTCGCCGGGAAGGGCCGCCTCGTCGGCGAACTCGTCGAGGAACAGGTCGTCGATGAGGCGCTTCATCATCGCCCCGCCCGAGCCATGGCCCAGGCGCACCTCGGTGTCTTTCTTCATAAGTCGGATGCCTCCTTAAAAAAGATAGGGTGGCCAGGGGAGTGCAGCGGCAAGGCGCACGAGGGCGCGGTGTACTGAGCGTACATAAGCCCTCGCGCAACGCGGCCGCTGCACCCCCCTGGACGGCCTAGTTATGTTCTCTATAACGGAAGTAGGCGGCGCACGACCCCTCGCTGGAGACCATGCACGGCCCCGTGGGCTCCTCGGGGTTGCAGACGCGCCCGAAGAGCGGGCATTCGTTGGGCGTGATGATGCCGCGCAGCACGTCTCCGCAGCGGCAGCCCGGCGTCTCGCGCACAGGCTCGACCTCAGGCGAGAAGACCTTCATCGCGTCGTGCGCCGCATAGGCGCCCTTGAGGCGCAGGCCGCTCATCGGGATGGGGCCCAGGCCTCGCCACACGGCGTCACAGGGCTCGAACACCTCCTCGATGACCGCCTGGGCGGCGGGGTTGCCGCAGTCGTCGACGCCTCTGCCGTAGGCGTTCTCGATGCGCGGGGTTCCCTCGGCCACCATGGCCACAAGGCGCGCCACGCCCGACAGGATGTCCACCGGCTCGAAGCCCGTCACGACGCCCGGCACATGGAAGTCGCGCGCGAGGAACGCATACGGGGCCAGCCCCGTCACCGTGGAGACGTGGCCGGGGAGGATGAAGCCGTCCACCTTCGTCTGCGGGTCGTTCGCGATGGCGGCGAGCGCCGGGGCGGTGGACTTGTGCGCGCAGAAGAGATAGAAGTTGGAGAGGCCCTCCTC
>CAKUKJ010000389.1 GCA_934662525.1 uncultured Coriobacteriales bacterium
GGCCCGGTCCGCGCAAGACTTGGCAGCAGCCTTTGGGCTGTCTGAAGGCAAGGCATCTTCAATTGTCGGCGAGGTACTGCACAGCATGTCGAGCTGGGAGAAAACAGCCCGGGCAAACGGTTGCCCTGAAGCAGAGCTGCACATGTTCCGCCCCATGTTCCAAAACCGCTTCCAAGCGCTAGCCTCGTCATTTGCGCTTTAGAGGTTTTCTTGGAACCAGAGCGGCTCAATCATTGAGAAAGGGCCACCTATAAAGGCGGCCCTTTTTACCTGAAATTCCTTTGTTTTGAGAACGTCCCGATAGCAGCCTACTCCACGGCCCAGCCTTTGGCGTGGATGACGTCGACGACGTGCTGGGCCTGGGCGCGGGCAATCTCATCGGTGGCGGCTTCCACCATCACGCGCACGAGGGGCTCGGTGCCCGAGGCGCGCACGAGGGCACGGCCGTCGCCGGCCAGGTCGGCCTCCACCTTGGCGGCCGCGGCAACGACGTCAAGATCGGCCATGGCGGCCTTCTTGTCGGACACGCGCACGTTGATGAGCACCTGCGGGTAGGTGTGCACGGGAGCCGCAAGCTCGGAAAGCGTGGCCTTGCGGCCCATGACCGCCTCCATAAGCTTGATGGAGGTGAGGATGCCGTCGCCCGTGGTAGCAAGCTTGCCGAAGATGATGTGGCCCGATTGCTCGCCGCCGATGCGGTCGCCAGAGGCACGCATGTGCTCCCACACGTAGCGGTCGCCCACCTGCGTCTTGGCATATTCGATGCCGGCCTCGTCGAGCGCCTTGTACAAGCCAAGGTTGCTCATGACGGTCGTGGTGACCTCGTTGGGCACGAGATGGCCCTTGTCCTTCATGTAACGGGCGCAGATGTACATGATCTTGTCGCCGTCCACCACGTCGCCGTGCTCGTCCACAGCCAGGCAGCGGTCGGCATCGCCGTCGTAAGCAAAGCCGCAGTCCAGACCCTCGGCGCGCACAAGCTCCTGGAGCGCCTCGATGTGCGTGGAGCCCACTCCAGCGTTGATGTTGGTGCCGTCGGGCTCGCAGCCGATGGTGTAGACCTTCGCGCCCATCGACTCGAACACGCTGCGCGCGATGGACCAGGAGGAGCCGTTGGCGCAGTCAAGGCCGATGCGCTTGCCGCGCAACGAGAAGATGCCCTGCGAGATGAGGAAACCCACGTAGCGGTTGCGGCCGGCGAAGTGGTCCTCCACCGCGCCCACCTGCGCGCCCGTGGCCCAAGGCAGCTCGGTGCCCTTGTAGCCCAAGCAGTCCACCTCGCCGTCGAGATACGCCTCGACGAGGGCGATGAGGTCATCGCCGGCCTTCTCGCCGTTGCCATCCATGAGCTTGATGCCGTTGTCGGAATAGGGGTTGTGCGAGGCGCTCACCATGACGCCGCAGTCGAAGTCCTCCGTGCGGGCGACATAGGCCACGCTGGGCGTGGTGGTGACATGCATGGTGTACGCGTCGCCACCGCTCGCGGCAATACCGCTGGCAAGGGCGTATTCAAGCATGTAGCTGGAACGACGCGTGTCCTTGCCGATGACGATGCGCGCGCGGCAGTCGCCGTCGGTTGCGCGCAGCTGGCGCGTCAGGCTCTTGAGCTGCCCATAGTACCAGCCCAAGAAACGGCCGATCTTGAAGGCGTGCTCGGCGGTGAGCCCCACGCCCGCCTCCCCACGGAAACCGTCAGTGCCAAAATACTTTCCCATGAGCGACCTTCCTTTGCGTTCATTCATCTCTATCTACAGCCACAGAGCGCACAATGTGGCCCGGGCCTTGGCAGGCTTGCATGGGAGGGCATTTTACCACGATGGGCAACCGGGCCGCTCGCAGCGGGGCAAGCGGCATATCGGCGGGTGGCAGAGAAACGGATCAAGAAGCGTTTAGCAGGTTAGCCGTCAGTTTTGTCCCCTTGACACGGGCAAGCGTCACAAAGAGACGACATGTGGGCCAGCATGGCTGAAAAGCAACCGGGCCATGTCGTCGGAACAGAGGCACACGGGCCACCTACCTCTCCTTCACCTGGGCTTGTTTGGAGATGGTGAAACGGCGCGTGCGGTAGTCGATGAGGCCCTCGGCCTTCATGCGGGAAAGCTCGGCGGAAAGGGCGCTTCGGTCAACGCCCAGGTACGCCGCCATCTGCTCGCGGTTGAGCGGGATCTCAAACGAAGACGAGCCATGCTCGGCGGCCTGGAAGGAAAGGTAGGACTGCACCTTCTCGCGGATAGTACGCGGGGCGCAGATGAAGGCGCGGCGCGAGAGCTCGATATTGCGCAGGGCCAGGAGGCGCGTGAAGTTTGCCTGCGCCCTGCGGTGCCGCTCGCAACCCATCATGCACGGCGTGGTAAAGCGCGCCACGTCGAACATGAGGATGTCGCTGTCTTTGTCGGCCACGATGTCGATGAGCAAGGGCTCCCCAGGGGCTCCGGCCGCGTACGCCTCGCCGAACGTCTTGCCGGGCTCCACCATGACGAGCAGCGTGTTCTCGCCCCACACGTTGGCGCACTCCACGCGCACAGCCCCCTCAAGCACCATGCCCATGCGCGTGACGGCCTCGCCCGATCGATAGATGACCCCTCCACGCGCATAGTGCACAAGCTGGGGCTTGAGGCAGCCGAACAGCTCTTCCACCTCATCGCGCGAGATACCCTCGAACAGCAGGCTGCGCATGATGTAGTAAAAGTCCATGGCTTGTCTCTCCCCTTCCGTTTGCCACCCACATTGCCCTATGACGCCACCTTACGTCGCAGGGGTCGCCTCTCAGACCCTGCATTGAGATGAACGGCAGATATTTTGACATGAGCGGCTTATCTTTTACAGAAAATCGTTGGTTTTACAACGGATTAGCATCTGAAAGATGGGTATAGTGCGCTTTGACAAACGAAGAGAAGCGCGCAGAGAGAG
>CAKUKJ010000390.1 GCA_934662525.1 uncultured Coriobacteriales bacterium
GCCCTGCTCTTCGTCCACCTCGTCCAGATTTTCGCCAGCAGCAGCGACAGGGACTAGTTCTCCTCTCGACACAGCGGGCATTCAAAAGGCCGCCTACCCCAGGTAGACGGCCTTTTTTGTTCCCTCATGCCTTATATGCTGCACCCTTAACTCCCCCACGCGACTTGCACCCGAAGGGTCTAGAAGCCCCTCTGCGCGCAGGGCCCCGGTATGATCCAAGCGCAGTTTTTCACCGCGCCCTTCGCGGTGAAACTGTCTGAGCACTGGATCATACCGGGGCCCGGAGAGACATCCAAGCAGACCGGCTTCTACCCCTTCAGCCTGCTTGCAATCGCCAGAATGAAATCTCTGGTGTTGAGCGCCTTGGGGTTCGGCAGGCTCGTGATGCGCGCGAGGTCGCCGGTCATCTCCCCCGCCTCAATCGTGTCGAGCGTGGCCCTCTCAAGGCGGTTGGCAAAATCCATAAGCTCGGACAGCTCGTCAAGCTCGCCGCGCTTGCGCAAGGCACCCGACCAGGCGAAGATAGTGGCCACCGAGTTTGTTGAGGTCTCCTGCCCTGCCAGGTGCTTGTAGTAGTGACGCTGCACCGTGCCGTGGGCAGCCTCGTACTCATACGTGCCATCGGGGCTCACGAGCACGGAGGTCATCATGGCCAGCGAGCCAAAGGCCGAGGAAACCATGTCGCTCATGACGTCGCCATCATAGTTCTTGCAGGCCCAGATGAAGCCACCCTCGGCTTTCATCACGCGCGCCACCGCGTCGTCGATAAGCGGATAGAAGTACGTGATGCCCGCCTCGTCGAAACGCGCCTTGTACTCGGCGTCGAAAATCTCCTGGAAGATGTCCTTGAAACGATGGTCGTACTTCTTGGAGATGGTGTCCTTCGTGGCGAACCACACGTCCTGCTTGATGGTGAGGGCATACTCGAAACAACAGCGGGCAAAGCTCTCGATGGAAGCGTCGAGGTTGTGCATGCCCTGCACCACGCCAGGCCCTTCGAACTCATGCACAAGCTCACGCGTCTCGGTGCCGTCGGCGGCCGTGTAGACCAGCTCGACCTTGCCCGGGCCGGGGATGCGCATCTCGGCGTTGCGGTAGACGTCGCCATAGGCATGGCGGGCCAGCGTGATGGGCTTCTTCCAGTTGCGCACGCACGGCTCGATGCCCTTGACCACAATGGGCGTGCGGAACACGGTGCCGTCGAGCATAGCGCGGATGGTGCCGTTGGGGCTCTTCCACATCTGCTTGAGGCCGTACTCCTCCACGCGCGCGGCGTTTGGCGTGATGGTAGCGCACTTCACGGCAACGCCCAGGCGCTTCGTGGCAAGGGCAGAGTCAACCGTTACCTGGTCGTCGGTCTCGTCGCGGTGCTTGAGCCCCAGGTCGTAGTACTCGCTCTTGAGGTCCACAAAGGGGCAGATGAGCTCGTCTTTGATCATCTGCCAGATGATGCGGGTCATCTCGTCGCCGTCCATCTCCACGAGCGGCGTCTTCATCTGAATCTTGGCCATGCGGGGTCTCCTTCCGGCGCGCTTCAATGTCAAGGCACATGATACGCCGGATGCGACACTCCCCCGCTGCGCATAACCAAAGCGTCACCCACCCGAAACCAAGCACCACAGCGGCTTCGCATGCAAGCGCAAACAAAGGGCGGGGATGTTGTTCAATGCTCAGACAGTTTCGATGCAGAACCCGCATCGAAAAACTGCGCTTGAACAGCATCCCCGCCCGGCTTGCAAACGCTTCGAGACTGTAGGGCGCGCACGCGAACAGAACTTTAATCGCAAACTTCATCTTCTAGCAGCTCAAACAAGAAGGGGCCCGAGGATTGCTCCTCGGGCCCCTCTCAGTCAGGCTATCAGCTTGTCGGATGCATTTCCCCTACGCTGCGGGGAGTGCTTCATTCTTCTTGCCGGTAACGTGCTGGAACCCGACGACCAGGGCTGCGACGACGATGCCGATGGCGTCGCTTGCAACGCCGGGAATCATGGCACACAGGCCTGCGGCGATGAGCACGACGCGCAGCACGGGGTTGATCCTCTTGAAGAGGTGGCCGTTGAGGGCCGCCGAGATGCAGAAGAGGCCCAGCAGCGCCGTCACGCAGACGAGAATCATCTCGAAGACCGACGCATCGCCCTCAAAGAGCATGACCGGATTGAACGCGAATATGTACGGCACGATGAAGGCCGCAATGGCGAGCTTTGTGGCGTTGACGGCCGTCTTCATCGGCTTGGACTTGGCGATGGCGCTGCCCGCATAGGCCGCCAAAGCAACAGGCGGCGTGATGTCGGCCACGATGCCGAAGTAGAAGACGAAGAAGTGCGCGGCAACCACGGGGATGCCCAGCTGGATGAGGATGGGCGCGCAGGTGGAGGCCATGATGCAGTAGTTGGCCGTGGTGGGCACACCCATGCCGAGCACGATGCAGCACAGCATGGTGAGGATGAGGCCAAGGATGACGGCGTCGCCGGCGATGGCGACGATGCCATTGATGAGCACGGAGGCCAGGCCCGTCATCGTGATGCAACCGGCGATGAGGCCGGCCATGGCGCAGGCCACGCCAACCGACACGGCGCTCTTCGCGCCGGCCTGGAACGCCTCGAACGCCTGGATGAGGGCGAACTTCGTGGTCTCGACAAACACCTGGCCCACGGTCTGGCCCTGCTCGCGCTCATGCAGGTTGTTCAGGAGGAAGTTGAGATAGCCGATGAGGAAGGCCGCAAAGATGGAGATGGCGGCGGACCAAGCCATGGTGCGGGCACCGGATGCCACAAGCCACACGAGCAGCACGAGCGGCAGCAGCAGGTAGCAGTTCTTGCCCAGATAGCTCCAGGTGGGCAGCTCGTCGCGCGACAGGCCTTTGAGGCCGAGCTTCTTGGCCTCCA
>CAKUKJ010000391.1 GCA_934662525.1 uncultured Coriobacteriales bacterium
GTTCTATGTGCTGCTGCTGGGCTGCTATGTGCTGTTTGAAAAGGTGATTGTGAATTACCGGCCGGTGATGATCACGGCTGCGGACGGGCTGGAAGCGTCCTATCCCTCCTCCCATACGATGCTGGCCTGCTTCATTTTTGCCACCGCCATGATGCAGCTGCCCCGGCTGGTGAAATCGCCGGCGCTGCGGGGGCTGGGCAAGCTGGTCTGCGCGGCGATCATCGCCGTGGCCGTGGTGGGCCGGCTGCTGTCCGGGGTGCATTGGCTCAGCGATATTATCGGCGGCGTGCTGCTCAGCGCCGCGCTGGTCGCGCTCTATGCCGCCGCCACCCAATCCGCCTACAAGCCCCGTCACGGAAAAGCATAAGGGGATAAAACAAAGGAATATATCATGCAGGGGAAACCGTTCTTTGCAGAACGTTTTCCCCTGCGCCCTTCCAAGAAAGCGATGGGGATAACTGCTTTTCTATATCATCATGCGCCCCGGACGAATAAGGAACGAACGCTTTTCCGTATCCTTTAGCATCTGGGGCGTATTGTTAATAAGCGCTTGTCAATTCTTTTCCTAATCGGCTTTCTTGGGGAGCGCGCCAGGGCCGAAATTCCCCCGCCGCCTGTGGCGGAAGAAGAGGAATGGGACGCGCGCGAAGCGGGACGAAGCCCGAGGACGGCGCGAAGCGCTCCGCAGGCCCGAAATCCGCGCTTGCCGTTAAGGCATAAGGGCGGGGCAGAACAGCGCAAAAGCAGGTTCTCCCCATCAATTTTTCCCAACACAAATCCTTATCGCTTTCCCGGGAGGGCGCGGGAGGGGATTCTTTGGCCGCAAAGAACCTCCTTCCGCCTTATTTTGTTTTCCTTTCATTTCGTCCCCGTCAGAGCCGCGCCGCCCAGAATGACCGCCGACAGCGCCGTCACCTCGCTGACCGACCTCGCCGGGCGCGAGATTGGCGTGGGGTCCAACACCATCCTGGAATACGTGATGGACAAGCTCATGCTTGAGGCAGGGGTGCCGGCCGACCAGATTGTGAAAGCCGAGCTGCAGAAGCTTCCCGTGCGCTACGAGGCCATGGCGTCGGGCCAGGTCGCAGCCGCCGCACTGCCCGCTTCGCTGCTGGCCCTCGGCGAGGCAAACGGCTTTACCTGCGTGGCCGACGACACGGCAGGCGAGAACATCTCGCAGTCGGTCATGATCGCGCGCGAGAAATGGCTCGATGGCGAAGGAGGCCAGGCTGCGCTCGACGCCCTCAAAGACGTGTGGGACGATGCCACCGAGCGCATCGACGCCGCACCCGAAGACTATCGAGCCCTGCTCGTGGAGAAGGCATCTCTGGCCGACAGCATCGCCGGCACCTATCCCATCAGCACGTATCCGACTGCCCAGCTCCCCAGCGAGCAGATGGTGGCCGACATGCTCAGCTGGATGGAGGAGAAGGGTTATCTCAGCGAGCCGCTCTCCTACGACTCCGCCGACGGCACGTTCTCAAAGAACTAGCCCACCATGGCAAGCAACGGCGGGCAAGGCCGCGAACAAGGCGCGGGACAGGTCAACGAGCGGGGCATGTTTCTAGAACTCAAGGGGGTCTGCGTCGATTACCCCTCGGGCGGTCGGGGCATCGCACCTGTGCGAGCGCTCGACCACCTCGACCTGAGTGTTGGCGCAGGCGAGGCGGTGTGCGTCATCGGGCCTTCGGGCTGCGGCAAATCGACGGCGCTGCGCCTGGCGTGCGGCCTTGCCCGCCCTACATCGGGCGAGGTTTTGGCAGACGGCAAACGCGTGGACGGGCCTCGTGGAGACTGCGCCCTCATCCTGCAAGACTTCGGCCTTCTGCCGTGGATGAGCGTCTACAAGAACGCCGAGCTGGGGCTTCGCGTGCGGGGCATGGCAGCCGACGAGCGCCGGCGGCGCGCGATGGAGGCGCTTGAGCGCGTGGGGCTCGCGGGGTTTGAGCATGCCTGGCCCAGCCAGCTGTCGGGCGGGATGCAGCAGCGCCTCGCGCTTGCACGCGCCATCGCCATGCAGGCAGACCTTTTGCTCATGGACGAGCCGCTCTCGGCCCTCGACGCCCTGCTGCGCGAGGACATGCAGCTCATGCTGCTGAGGCTGTGGCGCGAAGGGGGCTATGGGCAGCTGCTCGTGACGCACTCCATCGAGGAGGCAGTGCTGCTCGGTCAGCGCATCGTGGTGATGGCGCCGCGACCGGGCCGCATCGTGGCCGAGGTGACAAACCCAGGCATGGGCACGCCCGAGTACCGCGCGACGCAGGAGTTTTTTGCAAAGTGCAACGAGGTGCGCGAGGCGCTGGCCGCAGGCTCAAAGAAACCAGCAATGGCACAGGCAGGTGAAGTGCAATGAAAGGCTTGTTCAAAACCCTCCTGTGCTATGTCTTCGCCATAGCGTTTGTGCTGGCAGGCTGGCAGATAACCGCGCTTGCGCTCGACACGCCGGCGCTTCCCGGCCCCATCGAGACCGTTGGGGTCTTTGCGAAATACGCCGCCACGCTTGCACCCGACTTTCTCACGAGCCTGGGGCGGCTCGTCGTATCGTTGGCGCTGGGGTGCGTGCTCGGAGTGCCCGTCGGGCTTTTCCTGGGCCGCTCGCAAAAGGCAGGCGCGCTCTTCTCCCCTGTCCTCTACCTGCTCTACCCCCTGCCGAAGATAGTCTTGCTACCCATCCTGCTCGTGCTTTTCGGCCTGGGCGGGGCACCGAAGATCGCGCTCGTCACCATCACGGTGTTCTTCCAGGTCGTCGTCGTGATGCGCGACGCAGCCGCCGCCATCCCGCCTGCGACGCTGCTCTCCGTGCGCTCGCTGGGGGCAAGTCGCCTGCAAGAATGGCGCTATGTGGTGCTGCCGGCCACGGTGCCGCTGCTCGGGTCGTCGGG
>CAKUKJ010000392.1 GCA_934662525.1 uncultured Coriobacteriales bacterium
TATACGCGCGCCTCCCCCCTTGTGGCAAGCGGGATCGGGAGGTTCACAAAGGGGACACAAATCGACCATCGTAGCGCGGGAGGGGGACAGGTGGCCGGCCTGCGGCCGCTCACGGGCGGTGTGCGTCAGGCGTGAACCGCATGGCCGCTTCATCCATCATGTCCCGTGCATATCGTCCTTTCTATTTGGTAAGCAATCAATCCTGCTCGGGTATAAGACTCTGCGTTTAGGGATTGACGTATCCGCTTCACTATCCGAAGGACAACAGGAGGAATCTGGCGATGGACGCCACAAAAAATGAGATCATAAACCAGATGCGCGAGGTCAATATGCTGCTTATACAGGCAAAGCTGCATGTCGGGCGCGCAAAACTCATGCGGCACCTCAAGCACGAAAATCAGAACGGCGACATTTCGGCCCTCCATAATCAAGGCCGGCTTTTGAACATACTGGAGCTTAGCCCAAGTTCTGGCCAAGCCACCCAGCGCGATTTGAGCTATATCCTGGGCATGAGCAGCCAAGCGGTCGGCATTTTACTCGACCAGCTGCAGGCAAGGGGGCTTGTCAGTCGTTCGTCTTGCGCACAAAAAGGGGGCTCGCCCTACATCGCGCTCACTGAAAAAGGCCGCGACGCACTGCGACAAATCAAGGAAAGCCGAGACGACACTCCCGATATCCTTGACTGCCTGGACGAAGAGGAGCTCGAGCAGTTTGGGAGCTATCTGAGGCGTATCGCGGACAACGCCGAGGCCAAGTGCTCCGACGACGAGTTTTCCGAGCGCAGAAAAGCAATGCGGGAATTCCTTTCGCTCGTACACGTTGACCAGGCCGAAGCCCCCATGCAGGAGCGCAGTGTGCCCGTCCAGGTCGAGCGCACCGCTACAGTCATAGGAGACGAGGTGAAATGAACACGAACAACAACAAGGGCGGTTCGCAAAAGGGCCAATACGCCGCCGGGGTACGTGCAGGCCTGAGCACGCTGTTCAGTCCGAGCGCAGGCAACGCCCCCGAGCAGCACTCCACTTCGCTTATCGTTGAGCGCGGGACGCAAGGCGCACGTATCGAAGGTCGCCTGACCTCTCCCATCGCCCGCGTACCGGAAGAGGTTGCAAATTGCCCCGGCATCACGATTAAGGGGCGCAATATCAGGTCCCTCGCCTACACAACCGACGTTGCAGTCATCCGAAATTGCAACGCCGACGCCATTCTGGCGGTGTACCCCTTCACCGGTGAGCCAATCATCACGCAAGCGCTGCTGACCGTGGCCCAGCAGCCCATTTTTGTGGGAGTCGGCGGCGGAACGACGACAGGCTCGCGCGTGGTCGAGCTCGCGATGATGGCGGAGATGCAGGGCGCGGCGGGCGTCGTGCTCAATGCTCCGGCCAGTGCCGAGACCGTCGAAAGCACGATGACGGTCATCGATATTCCCGTGATGGCCACAGTGCTGGCAGACGACGAGACGGTTGATGACAAGATCCTTGCAGGCGCGGCGATCCTCAATGTGGCTGCGGGGGCCAGGACGGCAGAAGTCGTGGCGAGCATACGCGCCCGACACCCCGAAATGCCCATCGTTGCCTCCGGCGGAAAGACGGCCCAAAGCATACTGGCAACCATTGAAGCCGGAGCCGACGCCGTTTCATGGACTCCACCGAGCGCCCAAGATTTGCAGCACGCCATGATGGACAGATACAGGGAAGGATAGGCAGACGCGCTCGCCCACGTTCTTGCATGTGAGCAGGTAAAACGGGAGGCCTGACCCGCAAGCATCTAGGGGTCAGACCTCCTCTCCAAATGACCTTATATGGCTTGGACAGGGCGAGGTTCGAACATCCTGCCGCTATGCGTCGACGATCGAGGAGACACCGAGAATCTCGTCGGCCTCGTCGAGCAGGGCGTTGCCCTTCTCAAGCAGGTCGTTGTACATGTCGGGATTGTGGGCGCCCTCGGAGTTCTCCGCTGCGGCAAGGTTCCAGTAGTAGCAGGCGTAGCGCTGGATCTGCTGGAGACGCGCAACCTGGTCCTCCGTGAGTCCGTTGGCAAGGGCGGTGTCCATGTCGAAAGCGAGGTTGCCGTCGGCGTCCTCTATGGCCACCTTGTCCTCGAAATTGAAGATGAACTGCTCGGCGCGCAGGCCAAGCTCGTGGGTGCGGCCGTCGATGTCGGCCTGGATGTCCTTGACCTCGGAGGCAAGGTCGGTATGGCAGCCGCTCGTGTTGCAGGTGGCGAGGAGCTCGGGCTTGTCGAGCGGGCTTTCGATGTTGTGGTCGCTGTACTCGGTACCCGTCTCTTCATCGACGACGGTGCCCATGTGGCAGTCGGCGCACTCATAGCCCATCTGGGCCATAGGGCTGGGGTTGGCACCGTAGTTGAACTCGTATTCGGCGTGGCGAACGGCAAGCATCTGCGCGCCGGTGGAGGCATAGGTCCAGTCGGAGAAGCCGTACTCGTCGTAGAAGGCGAGAGCGTCCTCGGGGTTCATGCTGGCCTGACCGCCGTAGTAGGGACTCACGGGCTCGCCTGACTCGAAGGGGGCATCGGAGCCCTCCTCCACCGTGGGGGCCATGGAGTAGTCGCAGTGGCACTGACCGCAGACCGCGCTCGTCACTGTGGTGTCGTCAAGGTCGTCGCCCATGCAGCGAATCCAATCTTCGCGCAAGACGGCGTTGGTCGTGGGGTCCTCGTTCTCATGGCAGTTGGCGCAGGAGACGTTCTCCGTGAAGGCGTCCTTGTACTCGGTGATGGGCTGCGTCCAATAACTGCCTTCGCCCTCGTAGTTTGCTGCATCATAATGAACCTGCGGCGTCTTGCAGGCGTAGCAAGACACCTTGCCCTTGGATTCCGACAGGTCGCCGAGGCGGCCGTTGTTGGCGACGACCCACAG
>CAKUKJ010000393.1 GCA_934662525.1 uncultured Coriobacteriales bacterium
CTTTTCTGACAGGTTCTGCGTGTTGAAAGCCATGAAGCGTTTCCTTCTTGCCTGAAATCATACGGACGGGCGAATACCTCGTTTATATCCCCTTTCGGCTTCGCCATGCGCGCCAGCAGCGCTATTGCCGGCCCTTCACGCTGAAAGCATACGTTGCTGAAGCAAAGCTGATCGCCATCATCGGTGAGGCGTCGTTGCAGCAAGGCGCATGAAGGCGATGCGTGCCGCAGCGAATGGGCCTCCATGCACGGAGCGGTTGATGCGACGAGTCCCACAGGCAACGCGGCCGCAGCGTTGTCTCACAGCCACTCGACGCGTCCGCTGCCAATGTGGTAGACAGCCCCCACCACCTCGCACTCCCCCGAAGCCTCGGCTGCGGCGATGATCTCGTTTCGCTTGAGGACATCCACCTGGTGCAGCACGTGCAGCTTCTCCGCCTCGCGCGGGTCGGTCTCGTCGCCGATGATGGCGGCAACCTCGTCGGCAACCGTCTTGGCGACGCCGTCGGCCTCCCCGGTCATGGCCGCATGCACCAAGCCGCAGTGCGTGTGGCCGAGCACCACCACGAGCGGTGCACCCAGATGGCCCACGCCGTACTCTACGCTGGCCTCCTCGACACGGTCGATGAAATTGCCGATGCTGCGCACCACAAACAGGTCGCCAAAGCACATGGAGAACGAGACGACAGGCTGCACGCGGGAGTCGGAACACGCCACGATGACCGCAAAGGGGTGCTGGCCGTCACGCACAAGCCCCTCGCGCTTGTCGGCCGAGTGCATCTCGTGGTCGTGGACTCCCTGGAGAAACTGTCGATTGCCCTCGACAAGCCGCTCGCGCGCCTGTGCGGGCGTGCATCGGTGCGCCCTATGCGAACTCAAGTCCTCTTGGTCGAGGTCATCGGCATAGCTGACAAATCCCTGTTCGGTCATACACCCTCCCTGCAAAGCCGGCAGCCGAAGTCTACCAAAAAGGGAGACCCGAAGGCCTCCCTTTCAAATCAGTCATCTCAAACGCAGCGGACGAGGTTCCTCCCTCTAAAACGCGGGTTCTCGTCCGCAAGGCGTCGGGAGGCGATGCGTACTAGATGTACATCACAGATGCGCACCGCGCGTGAGCCTCCCGAGAACGCAGCGGACGAGGTTCCGCAACCTAATTCGCGCCGTGGTCGCCGGGCTTGCGGTAGCGCTGCATGCCATACTGCTTCGGGCCGCCCGCGTTGCCGCCGGCCGCACCGCCGCGCTCATAGCGGCTGGCGCGGTCCTCGGAACGGCCGTAGCCGCCCCTGTGGCCGTCGCGACGCTCGCCGCCGTTGTCGCGCTCGCCGTAGCCACGGCCGCCACGCTCACGGTCGCCGTGGCCGCCACGGTCGCCGTAGCCGCCGCGACGGTCGTCTCGGCCGTACCCGCCACGGCCACCGTGGTCGCGGTCGCCATAGCCACGGTCATCGCGACGGTCGAACCCACGGTCGTCGCGACGGCCGCCGCGATCGAAATCGCGGTCGCGGTCGCCATAGCCACCACGGCCGCCGCGTCCGCCGCGGTCGCCGTAGCCGCCACGACGGTCGTCGCGGCCATACCCGCCACGGCCACCGCGGTCGCCGTAGCCGCCGCGTCCGCCACGGCCTCCACGGCCACCGCGGTCGAAGTCACGGTCGCCACGCTCGGCACGACGGGCCTCGCGCTCGGCGCGGTCCTGAGCCTCAGCGCGCTCGCGACGAGCCGCAGTCTCCGCAAAGCGGGCCGCGCGACGCTCCTCGAGGCTGCGGCCCGTGCCCTCGCCGGCAGGCTTGGTCTCGCCGGCGTTCAGCGCAGCATCGGCACGCTCGACCTGCTCGGCACGGCGCTCGGCGTTCTCGGTGCGGTCGAAGTTGCCCGCGTCGCCATGACGGTCCCCACGGCCGCCGCGTCCACCGCGGGAGAACTCACGGCTGCCGCGCTCGCCGCGCTCAAAGCGCTCGCCACGACCGCCGCGACCGCCGCGCCCGCGGCCACGGCCGCCCTTGCGGCCACGACGAGGACGCACGGTGGGGTCGCGGTCGGGGTCGAGCTCGATGCGGCGGTCGTCAAACTCAAAGCCCTCGAGCTCCATCTCGGGCACGGCCTTCTTCATCAGGTACTCGATGTCGTAGAAGTCGTACTCCTCGTCGGGCGCGACGAACGTGATGGAGAAGCCCTCCTCACCGGCACGGCCCGTGCGGCCGATGCGGTGGATGTAGTCCTCGGGGTCCATGGGAACGTCGAAGTTGATGACGTGGTCGACGTCGGACACGTCGATGCCGCGGGCAAGGACGTCGGTGGCCACCAGGATGCCCACGCGGCCGTCGCGGAAGTTCTTGAGTGCGCGGCTGCGCTGGCCCTGGCTGCGGTCGCCGTGGATGGCCTCGGCGCTGAAGCCCTCGCGGTTCAGGCGCTCGGCCAGAATCTCGGCGCGGCTCTTGGTGCGCGTGAAGATGATGACGCGGTCGGAGCCCTTCTCGTCGAGCACGTACTCGAGGAGGTCGGTCTTCTGGTGCTGGCTCACGGGAATCACATACTGCTGCACGGTCTCGGCAGCGGTGCCCTTGTGGGCGATCTCCACGAACTGCGGGTCCTTGACCTCGCCGCCGATGGTGCGCATGACGGAGTCGTCGATGGTGGCGGAGAACAGCAGCGTCTGGCGCTCGTTGGGGATGCAGTCGATGATCTGCTTCACGTCAGGCCAGAAGCCCATGTCGAGCATGCGGTCGGCCTCGTCGAGCACGAGCACCTCGATGT
The DNA here is from genome assembly GCA_934662525.1 of uncultured Coriobacteriales bacterium. Classification (GTDB taxonomy): domain Bacteria; phylum Actinomycetota; class Coriobacteriia; order Coriobacteriales; family UMGS124; genus UMGS124. Next base: position 2,754 of record CAKUKJ010000393.1, read on the forward strand.
CGTTGAGGTCGAGCACCATGCGGTCGTACAGGTCGAGCAGGCGGCCGGGGGTAGCCACGAGCACGTCGATGCCGCGGCGCAGGCCGTTGATCTGCGGGTTGTAGCTCACGCCGCCCACAAC
>CAKUKJ010000394.1 GCA_934662525.1 uncultured Coriobacteriales bacterium
GTGGCTTTCAATTCGTTCGGTTGGGTGCGGGAACGCTGGTTCAGCCCAGAGTGTTCGGCTGACATTGGAAATCAACCCTTTTGATGGGTGGCAACGGTTGGGGTGTTTGCGGACTGGGCATTGTCTTTCTGAGTCTCCCCGCTCACGTCCTCCATCGACCTTGCGAGTGCCTTAGCGGCGTCGCGCTTGGAGTCATGCTGGCGTGGGTTTCCAGCGCCTTGCCGGCCCGGGGCCAGCGACTTGTGGTTCACCGCCTCCCTGGCATTTTCCCTCGGTTGTCGCCAACATCTCGCACCGCACATGGAATGCCTATGCGGCAAGCGGTATAGTTCCCCATGTCCAGAGCGACGGGGAGGCGGCGTGCGTAGAGAGGTGCGCCCTCTTCCCAAAGTCACTTCACGTTGAGTTTTCAGATGGGGGCCCATGATGCGTGTTGCCTTGTTTGTCGACGGTGCGAACTATTCGTTTATGCAGAAGGCGTTGGGTTGGCAAATCGATGCCGAGAAGCTGTTGAGTTATTGCCGGCAGTTCGGCGAGTTGGTGGATGCGTTCTATTATACGGGCGATCCTGCCACGGAGCAGCAGCAGGGCTTTTTGACGGCGCTCTCGTACATGGGGTATTCCCTTGTGACCAAGCCCGTCAAAACGATACGCGACGACACGTCCGACCAAGTGATTAACCAAGGCCAACCTCGACATTGAGATCGCGCTCGACATGGTCGGCCTTATCGACAACTACGACATGGCCGTCCTGGTGAGCGGCGACGGAGACTTCAAAAGGGTGCTGGAGCTACTGAGGATTCGCGGCAAGAGGTTCCATGTGATGGCGACGCAGGGGATGGCCGCCCGCGAGATCCGCACGGTATGCGGCATGCACTACACCGATTTCTCCGACGTCAGAGGCCAGCTCGAGCGCCTGAAATAAAGTTCCCGTCAATCGACGGCACAGCAGACAGCCCCTTACTCAATTACGACGACCGTTTGAGTCCTCGGACTCCGGCTTGGTGCGCGGGCTTTTTCTTTCCCCTCCTACGCGCCGGGGATGCTCCTGTGGTCGAACACGCCTACCATGCGGATGGTATGGTTTCGCTCGCGGATGAAGTACACCACCAGCACGTCGTCGTCATAGGTATGGGCCTCGCGGTGCTGGCCGTCGTTGTAAGGGGGTCGCACGAGGACGTGGTCGTCCCAGCCGCACTCTTCTATCTTGCCGTGACGGGCAAGCTCGGCTATGCAGTCTTTCACTGCATTCACGGCCTCCACGTACTGGGCGTGGGAATATTTGGGCTTAAGGGCCACCATCGTCTGCCAGAACGCCCTGGGCACCTTGACCTCGTAGGCGCTCACTGGCCGACCTCCTCGGGCGCTATGCCCATCTCGGCTAGGATGTCGGCCGGAATCTCGAGCGGGTCGTCTCCGGCGTCGTCTGGGATGAGGCCGTACTCCTGCGCCTCTGCGCGCAGCATGGCAAGGCGCACGTCGTCGGAGTATTGCTGGCCTGCGGGGGAGGAGAACAGCCCGTCGAAAGGCGTGCGCCCCGTTTCGGCGACCTGGCTGACCATGATTCGCATGGCATAGGGCGTGGTGAGCCCACTGCGGGCAAAGGCCTTATCAGCGCGTGCCTTCACGTCATCGGGGACGTTGAGCTGTATCAAAGCCATAGTGAACACCTCCTGATATGAGTTTCCCATACTATCGCATATCTTTGTCTCGCTCACAACACCGCAACCCATGAAAGCGGGGCTGACATGCCTGGTGAAAGATTCCGTTGCGCTTATCGGCCTGCCGTATGAAGGCAATATCGCCGGCGGTGCGCCAGGCGAGCGGTCAGTCGCCTGCGTTCCATTCGCGGCTTCCGGGTTAGCTGGCTTGGGCTTGCATACGGTCGCTGCGCAAACAATCCCAGGGATTGCTCTATACTGTCTTGCAATTACGGATAAAGGATGCCTTGAGGAAAGGCCGGTGGTATGGCGATGACGGAGCAAAACGGCGAATCAGGGGTGCCCCTCCAATCTGTTGCCCCAGGCGTGTGGGCGGCCCCCGGTGCGCGCATCATCGACCGCACCGGCCGCAAGATGCTTCCCATCGGCCGCGACGGCTTCGTGCCCGCCGCGCGTGAGTCCGTCGTCATCGACAAGACCATGCTCATCGCCGACGTGCTCGACTCCGGCTACGCCGTCACCCTCTTCTGCCGGCCCCGGCGTTTCGGCAAGACGCTCAACATGACGATGATGCGGGCCTTCTTCGAGGCCCCGCCCGAGGGCGACCCCAACGCCCGTGACCTTGCTCCGCTGTTCGAGGGCACCGAGGTGTGGGAGGCGGCCGACGGCCGCTATCGCGAGCACCAGGGCGCATACCCGGTCGTGTATATCAATTTCAACACGGTCAAGCAGACGACTTGGGATGAGTCTTTCGGAATGATCAAGGGGATTATCCGTACGGAGTATTCCCGCCATGCCTATATCAAAAAGTCGCCTCATCTGCTTGACGCCGACGCGGAGCTTTTTGCTCGCATAGCCTCTGATGAGGCGAGCGATTCGGACTGGCGGTCTTCGCTCGAAGCGCTCTGCCGCATGCTTCGGGCGTACCATCAAACGGACGTTATTCTCCTGGTAGACGAATACGATGCTCCTGTTATGGCGGGGTATACGAGCGGCTACTATCAAGATGTCGTTGGCTTTTTGAAGAGTTGGCTCACAGGCGCACTGAAGGGCGGGGGAAACTTCCTGCAGTTTGCCTGCCTCACGGGCGTGCAACGCATCTCCAAGGAGTCCATCTTCTCCGACCTCAACAACATCGCGGTGAGCACGGCGCTGTCCACTAAATTTGACGAGCGGTACGGCTTCACCGACGCCGAGGTCTCGGCC
>CAKUKJ010000395.1 GCA_934662525.1 uncultured Coriobacteriales bacterium
GCGGCATCGTCCTCACCGTCGTCGTGGTGTTCGCGGTGCTGTTCCTCTTCACCGAGAAGGACCTGGTTGAGACCTCCCTGGGCGAGATGATCGACGAAGAGCCCGAAACCCTCGCGCAGGCGGGCCCTGCCGGGGCGCTTGCGGGCGGCGCGGCAGGCAGCGCGCAGGCCTATGAGGAGCGCATCGCCCGCGTCACGGCCTACCTCGCCAAGACGTGCCAGCTCACGCCGCGCGAGTGCGAGGTGCTGCCGCTCGTCATCAAGGGCCGCACCATCGCCCGCATCCAGGAGGAGCTCCACATCTCGCAGGGCACCGTGAGCACCCACACGAGGCACATCTACCAGAAGACCCAGGTGGTGAACAGGCAGGGCCTGCTCGACCTCATCGACGCCATCCCCGACTCGGCGCTGGAGGGATGACAACGCAGCCCCGCGTGCCTGTCGCGAGTGGTGGCCGGGCGCGCTACGCCTTCGCAGGCCTGCGGAAGCACGTCGCCGTCATGCGGGCCACATGGCGGCCGAGGTCGTCGTGCACATCTACCGTGTAGAACCCCAGGGCCGACCCAGACTTGTCGGCGTCGCACACGGCGGTGAGCCGCGAGCCCTTCGGGGCACTCAAGAACTCGACGGTGTTCGATGCCGACACCGTGGGCTCCTCCCCCACGTTGCATGCCACGGCCAGGGCGAAATCGGCCAGCGTGAAGATGGCGCCGCCCATGACCGACCCCATGCCGTTGAGATGCTGCGGGCCCACCTCGAACTCGCACACGGCATGCCCCGGCGCGAAGTCCACGACGCGGCAGCCGCATGCCTGCGTGGCAAACATGTCGTGCGAGAAAAACTCCTGCACCTCCTGAAGCGAGGCGCTCTCAGGTACAAGCGAAGCCATGTCGATCTCCCCTCGTGGATGTTGGCTCCCGCGCGGCATGCGCCGGCTTGCCGGATCCTACCTTTCGAGCCAGCCGTGGGACGCCGCCTCGTCGTGCGCCGCCTGGATGACCTTGCCCGAGCCGGTGAGGCAGCTGAGCGCGTTGAAGGCCCCCATGCGCGCGTAGGACTGCGCCGAGCAGTCGATCTTCTCGGTGAACGAGCCGTCGTTGAAGAGGCGCTTGCCCTGCTTGCCCTGGTGGTAGCGGTGCTGGAGGCCCTCGTCGCACACCATGATGTTGAAGGTGCAGCTCCACGGGTCGGGGTGCTCGAACTCCCCGCGTTCGATGCCGCTCTCCACGAGGGCGCGGATGATGGCGGCCAGGCCATGGTAGTTGTCGATGAACCCGCCGAACCTCGAGCGGTCTTTGGCAGCGGCGGTCTCCAGCTCGTAGAAGTCGACGGGCAGCAGGCACAGGTTGAGCACGTCGTGATACACGAGGGCGTAGAGCCTCGCGGAGCACGAGCCTTCCATGCCGCTCACGAGCTGGGCGTACTCGACGGTCTTGCCGTGCAGCTTCACGACCTCGTCGAGCAGGTGCTCCTTGCTTTTGAACCAGTAGTACATCGTGGACTGGTCGATGCCCACCTTGCGCGCGATGGCACTCATCGAGGTGCCCGCGAAGCCCTTCTGCGAGAAGAGCTCCATCGCGACCTCCAGGATGTGCGCGCGGCGGGCGTCGGTGTCGGTTGTGGCCGTGGGCTGCACGGCGGCCTCTTGAGGCGAAGTTTGCGTATTCATGCCGGCCACCATACCATAGGGCACGAAACGCAGGCGCAACAATTATGCAAGCGGTCAAACGCGGGACGCGGGCCCGCCGAAAGGGTGCGGCCGCGAGCGGTGCGGCACGGCGGGCCTACGATCCCCTGGCGGCCCGCCCGTGCCCTACTCCGCCGCCTTCTCCAGCGCGTGCGCCAGACGGCCGTAATGCAAGAAGAGCCCCTCCTCGCCCAGACCGCTGATCTCGTCCCAGCCTGCGAGCCTGAACTCGCTTGCCTCGCGGGCGCGCAGGCGCACGTCGACTTCCGTGAAGTCCAGAACCGCACGGTATATGTCGGCATGGTAGTTGTCGGCGAAGCCGGGGTCGTCGTTGCGATAGAAGTCGAGAAGCTCGAGACGGGCGCGGGAAAGGTCGAGCCCCGTCTCCTCCCCCACCTCGCGGACGGCGGCTTCGCGCGTCGTCTCGCCCGCCATGACGCCGCCGCCGGGCACCTCCCACCAGCCCGCCGCCCAGGCCTTGTCGAGCGCGCGGCGCGTGATGAGGAGCCGCCCCTGCGGGTCGCATACCATGACGATGGCATACAGCATGTACTGGCCGCGCTGCAGGCGCTGCGAGCGGCGGTCGATGACGAGGCCCAGGGGTTTGCGCCCCTCGTCGTAGACGTCTATGGGCTCGGGAGGCTTGGGCGTGCCGTTCGGCATCTCATGGGCGTTCTTCTGGCAGGTCATTTGCTGTCCTTCGCGGGTAGGGCGGTTCAAAATCGAATGGGCCAATGGTATGCTTTTGCGCACATGTTGCATGCGGGGCACGGCACTTTTTACCACCTCATTCGGGGAGCACACATTGCAAAACGGCGAACGCACAAGCACAGGCCCCATCCACCGGCTCGACCTGCCCGGCGCGCAGTTTGTCGAGGCCTTCGAGCCAGACGAGCCCGCATCTTGCAGCCCTGGGCGCGGGCAGGGCAAAGGGTCGTTCGCGCGCCTGATAAGCTGCCATGTCGCCAACTTCGGCAAGCTCCACGGCGAATTGGAGCTTCAGCCCGGCATGAATCTGCTGTGCCTGCCCAATGAGGCAGGAAAATCGACGTGGAGCACCTTTGTTTTGGCTATGCTATATGGCATCGACACCTCAGAGCGCGCCACGAAAAACAAGGCCCTGCCTGCCAAGGAGCGCTACAAGCCGTGGGACGGCTCAGCGATGGAGGGC
>CAKUKJ010000396.1 GCA_934662525.1 uncultured Coriobacteriales bacterium
GTCCCTCGACGCGGCGTAGCCGTCCCCGCCCTCGCGCAGCGTGGCGAGCCTCATGATCTTGGTGGTGGCCGCGTGCTCCACGTCGAGCGTGAGCGGGAAGAGCGTGTAGCGCAGGTCGCGGTCGAGGGAGGCGAGGTCGAGCAGGTACCTGAAGTCGAGCCCGACGTACTGGCCGTCGCGCTTGCCGCCGACGCGCTTCTTGAACAGCACCCGGAACGCCGTCAGCTTGAAGAAGAACGTCCGGTCGGCGAGGTATTCCATCGCCTCGTCCTCGGGGCACAGGTCGAACGTGACGCCCTTCGCCTTGAGGTGCTCGATCTGCTCGTAGAAGCCGAGCAGCGGCCTGCCGTCTTTCTCGGCGCCCTTGGCGGGGTCCTCGGCCATTGGCGGTTCCTTTCCGCGGTTGCTTGCTTGAGGCTCCATTATACAGCCCGTTTCGCGGGCTTCGCGCCTCGGCGTGTGCTTTCCATTTCCCATGCGACCCAGGTTCCCGATGCCCCTGCGCACGGGGTCGCTACTCCGGACGGCTAACGACTTCGAGGGGCCTCGGGGCCGGGCTTCCGCCCCGAGGGGTCGTTGTTTTTCTGGGTGGTTCGAATATCGGTACGACGGGACGCCTGACTAGCGCCTTCTTCTGTTTCGCGGGTTGCGTTCCGTTGCGTCTTCAAGCTGTTCTGACCTGCGTTTTGTGGGCGGTTGCGGGGTCGGGCTGCGCTTCGCTTATGTTCGCGGTCATCCGCAAGGCCTGTCGTCTGCAGGGCCCGGGGTCTGTGCAAGGCCTGCGGCGCGGCCCCAAGGGGCGTCGGGTGGGCGTGTGGAGGATGCCCCTGCGTGCGGCGTTGAACGCTGGTGTATGGTGACTGGTGAGGCTATGTATACACTATCTCAGAATATCGAATAACTCACTTTTACATCCATTAAATTCAATATATCTAACCAGCAAGTTTGAACCCATGGTGACAATTGTCGCCATCGCGGACATGTGGAGAAGCCGCGCACGGTGGCCTTTTGGCCGAGCGAATGTTGAAGTCGAGCAAGCGAAATAGAACGATCCAAGCAAGCCGCCCGTTGCACCCGCGACGGCGGCTGGATGTGGTTCCCGCAAGCCGGGCGGGCCCAAGCCCGCCCGTGCGAAGGGGGTGCCCCCATGGATACCCGCATGGGTCACAGGCCGTTCCTCAAGTGTCGCTGAGCGCACCTGAATAGTGAAAATCGCCATAAATAAGTACAGCCCGACGCATCGGGCTGTACTGGGTGTCGACCGAAGCCTACCACCTCAATTGACTCGCACTTTAGCACATCGGGGCGGGGCCTGCACCCCGCGCCCAGATCTTTTCCACGAATTTCTTGAGGGCGCACAGCTTGCCGTGCGCGGAGGTCTTGATGATCCTGGAGTACACGTCGAACGGCAACCCGGAGCGGTAGCGCTCGAGAATGCGCTCATGCTTCAAAACCGCCAAAAGAGGCCGGGGCCCGTGGTCGACTTCGATGTTAGCTCGGGCGGTGGGGGAGCCGGCGTCGACGCCCTGGCGAGGGCCGTCATCTGCGGCGACTACGGCAACGAGCGCAAGAGGCGCCTGGGCGCTGACTACGACGCAGTGCAGAAACGCGTGATCGAGCTGCTCTCGTAGCACATGGTCCCGCAACCAAGACGAAGCCCCGGCGACCTCCTCGGCCGCCGGGGCTTCGTGCGTGAATCGCCTTGGAAAAAACTAGAGCGCATCCGATTTCGCGGACACGCCCTTACAAAACCTCCGGGAGATTTTTTATCTGGCATGAATTATGACAGCGGGGGCAGCCAGTTGTCAATAAAGCGCGCCCCGGGACTCGCCCGGGGCGCGTCCGAGCAAAAAAATAGGGCAGTTTGGCTTTCACCATTCCACCCCTAAAACCCGAAGGTTTTGCCAGTCAACGTCAGTCTAGCAGTCCGAGGCTCTTTGTCAATGACTTCATGAAATTAATCGCCGCGGCCGCAGTGGCATCGGGGCCTGCCTTCGGCAGAAGGTCGCCCGCCCCGTCGACTTCTTCGAAGAAGGCCTTCAGACGCGAGCACCCCTGTCGGCGCGCCTTCCCCTCTGGGACGACCTCAGAGTACACGACGAGCGTCGTGGCAATCTCCTGCACGGCGGCGTTGCGCAGCCATTTCTGGCGCGCAGCCTTTGAGACCCCGGTCTTCGTGGCCGCCTCGTGGACCTCGCGTGAGGCCGACCGCTCGGCGTTGGCGCCCTCCGCGAACGAGTTGATTACACACGAGCCGTGCGCAGCGCAGTTCCTCACCGACTTGACCCTCTTCATGTTGTAGTGGGAGCCGCTCAGCTCCTTGTCGCCCCAGCGCCTCCCGCAGAAGCGCGTGAAGTCGACGAGGCTCCCGAACGACGCCACCTTGAGGAAGGCCCATGCCGACTTATCGGCGTTGTACTTCTCGTGGACCCCGTGCGTGTAGGTGTTGAAGGCGCTGCGCTCGAACTCCCTTTCCACATAGGCGCGGCTGTCCGGCCTCAGCGAGGCGAGGAAGTCCTCTACGATGGAGTAGCCGTCCTCGTCGTCCCGTTCGTCAATGGCAAAGTTCAGCCTCGTCGCCTGGTAGTGCTCTATCTGGCGCGTCAGGAGGAGCAGGGTGTCGCGCAGCATCTCGTCCAGCTCGGCGAACGCGACCAGCTGCGCGAAGTCGAGGTTGGCGTACTCGCCGTCATGCTCGCCGCCCTGGCGCTTGGCGAACAGCTTCCTGTAGGACGTGAGCTCGTAGAAGTCGCACTCTCGGGACAGGTACGCCCTGGCGTCCTCCTCGCTGCATCCCTCGAACTTGACGCCCATGGCCTTCAGGTGGGCGACCTGCTGCTCGATGCTGAGCTTGGG
>CAKUKJ010000397.1 GCA_934662525.1 uncultured Coriobacteriales bacterium
TGCTACGGGTGCTCTCACATTGAAGCTGTCCACAACTGATCGGGCGCTTGCGACTGAGGCCGAAAATGCAACGTTGGTTGCCACTCAAATTACCGAGGGTACTGATTACGACTCCGTAAAGAGTCAGGTTGACGCCCTTATTTCGGGTGGCGAGGCCCCCTTTGTCATGCTTGATGTCTCCGTCAAGCTTGCGAATGGTAACCTGCTTGACCTATCCAAATATGACAGCGCTACTTACGTTTTGAGTGGGGCTGGGGACATTTTTGGTGGTTCTAGAAAGTTCGTGTATGACCGTTTCTTCTATTTCACGTATGACAACGGCACTCTGAATCGTTTCACTGGAAATAATGACTATAGCGGTGGCAATGCCAGCGCCATTACTGTGGACTGGAATGCCACGACAAGTGAGGGTGTGTTTGTACTTGCGTACGGCAAGAAGACTAGCCTCACCATGCCTGGTTCTGTGTCGCTCAATGATGCTGCGACGGGGGTTTCTGTTGAGGGACGCGTAACCGATTATTCGAGCCCTGTTTACGAGCACGGCGCATTCGATCCGATTCTGATTGTTGATTCCGACGAATCGGGCAATCGCGCCAATCAGGTTCGCGAGATTCTTGGAGAAAGCGCCCCTTATAGCAATTGCAGCATAGCGACATTTGCTCCGGCAATGCAGTACAAGACAAGAGGCATTGAAATTCCCTTGTGGAGCAGAACCGCTGCAACGGACACATATGCCTTTAGTATGCCAGTCGCTAGTGCAGATGCGACTGTCTATCTCGTAAGGGTCGATGCTGACGGTAATGCCACCGCCACGCTTGCCGAAGAGGTTTCTGGCGTATCTTCCGTCACTGTTGCAAATGGCAGAGCGACCGTGCTTTGGTCCGGGACTGCGGACCAGGGTTTGTGCAGTCAGCAGCTCGCTCTTTTCTCTGAGCTTTACCGTGGGGCTGTCGGGGATTCCGACGGTGAAGGCTATGCGTATTACGCCGTCGTCTCCAACGCTGAGTCCGAAAAGAACGTTCCTGCCGAACCTGTTGCCGCCTCTGACCTGATTTACACGGGCAAAGCCCAGGTTGGTGTCTCTGCTGGCGAGGGCTATACGCTTTCGGGTGATTTCCAGGCAACGGACGCTGGGGCCTACGCGGCTACGGCCACGTTGGACGCCGGCTATGTTTGGAAGGACGGCTCCAAGGAAGCCAAGACCATCGAGTGGTCCATCGACAAGGCAACGCTGACGGCAACCTATGCGGGCGAGCAGGTCATGCGTGGGGTTGAGCCTGGCTACTCGGTAAGTGTCGAGGGCTTCGTTGACGGCGAGAACGTCACCAACGCCGCCGACTTTGCGATGCCTACGATTGCCGACGAGGATAAGCCCGCCGCGTCTGAGCTGGTGACCGGCTTCTCCAAGGAACTGATTCCCTCAGGCGGCTCCGCGAAGAACTACCAGTTCAAGTACGTGGGCGGCACGCTGAAAGTCGTTGCTGCGGCAGGCGACCTCAAGCCCGGCGCCTACACGGTGACGGCAAACCTATTCGTTCCCGGTGAGCTGAATACGGTGCTTGTCGGCGTGAACGCCTACCTCACCAACCCCAGCACTCCTCTGACTGACGGCAGCGCGCCGACCAAGCCCGTCTCGGACAACGCGACTTTGACCGTTGCCGAGGATGGCACCATCACGCTTGACCTCGATGTGGTGAACCCCGTCTTCACGCTTCAAAAGATTGACGGCAGTACCAACGCCCAGGCGACCGTGACGGGCAAGGGCGATTCTGTCGGTACTACGGATGCCCAGTACAAGACGCGCATCTCGAAGCTTTCCATCAAGCTTTCCGATACTTCGGGCACCTACATCTTCTCCGATTGCCTTGAGTATCCCACGCTTCTCAGCCAGGTGTGGACTGTCCCGCTGACGCTCAACGTGGACTTCTCCAACGTTGACACCGTCGAGCCCGAGCCCACGCCCGACCCGACTCCCGACCCCGAGCCTGGCCAGGTAACGAAGGTCGACGCTCCTCGCGCTAATGCCGACCTCACGTACAACGGCAAGACCCAGACCGGCGTCGCTGCCAGCAAGGCTTACAAGTTGACGGGCGCCACTGCCAAGGATGCGGGCACCTACACGGCCACGGCCACGCTCAACGAGGGCTACGAGTGGGCCGACGGCACCACTGCGCCCAAGTCGGTCACCTACACCATCGCCAAGGCCAAGCTCACGGCCACCTATGCGGGCGAGACCGTTGTGGAGGGCGTCGAGCCCGCCTATGCGGTGGACGTCACCGGCTTCGTGAACGGCGAGACGGTGCTCACGGCCGCAGGCTTCAAAGCCCCCTCGGTAGAGAAGGTGGCTTCCGGCCAGCTTGTGGCGGGCAAGAGCTTCACGCTCACCCCTGCGGGCGGTGAGGCCGACAACTATACATATATATATGTTGCGGGCACGCTCAAGGTGACGGAGCCGGTGGACACCATCGCGCCCGGCACCTACCAGATCACAGCCAACCTCTATGTGCCCGGCGAGCTCAACACGGTGCTGGGCAAGAACGCCTATCTCACCAACGCCAGCACCCCCCTCACCGACGGCAACGCGCCCCTCACGCCCGTCTCTGACAACGCCAAGCTCGTGGTGAGCGCCGACGGCAGCCGCGTGCTCGTCATCCCCGTGGTGAACCCGGTGTTCACGCTCCAGAGCGTGGCAAGCGGCGAGAACGTGAAGGTTCTCGGCACCGAGCGCGGCGGCGAGGTCGTGGGATCCACCCAGGTCTCCGACCGCGTCACCATGCTCTACGTGGAGCTGGGCGACGACTCCGGCTCCTACCATTTGGGCGACTGTGTGTATTTTACAAATCTGCTATACCA
>CAKUKJ010000398.1 GCA_934662525.1 uncultured Coriobacteriales bacterium
GCCGCGGCGGCGGCCACGGCGCAGGCCGACACCGCCAGCCCGGCGGGCCGCATGCCGCCCTTGAGCAGCGCCGTTGCCCCGAGCGTCAGCACCACCACGGCGACCGACGTGAAGCACATCGAGAGGAAGAACATGAGCGAGGACGGAACGCGGTGGGTATCGGTGGGCGACGAGGACTTGGCCTCGGCCTTCGAGGGCTTCTCATGGGACGGGCCGTCCCCATCGGAAGCGATGAATGAGGCGTTTGAGCGCGTCGGCGCCTGCATGCCCTCACCGTTCGACGACCCCGCCTGGGAGCAGCTTGAGGTCTCCCGCTCCCAGCTTGAGAACTCGGGCGCGCAGCTTGAGGCCCTGCGGCTGCAGCTCGCAAAGTCCGACGTGCAGCTCGAACTCATGCGCTCGCAGCTCAAGAAGTCTGGCGAGCAGCTGGCGGTCATGCGCTCGCAGCTGGACAGGTCGGAGAAGCAGCTGGAGGAGCTGCGCTCGCAGTCGGCGTCCTCGGACGCCGCGTCGAGGTCGGCGAGGCGGTATTCGCGCGCGTCCGTCGCGGTCGCAGTCGCCTCGCTCCTTGTCTCGGTCGCCCCGCACGCGCTCCCGGCCCTGCGGTCGCTCTTGACCGCCCTCACCGGCTGACTCCCGTGCCTCCCCATCGCTAGCGCCCCCGCACGGCGAGCATGCCGAACGCGAGCGCGGCGGCGTCCTGCGCCCTCACGAGCAGCCCCAGCGCCAGGCCGCCCCGCTTGAGGTCGAGCGCCTTGCGGGCCGCCTCGGCGCACGCCCGCGCCTCGAACGCGTGAGCGAGGGGCACGTCGTCCATGTCGGCGTCCAGGGCCTCCTCCACGGCGGCGTGCGCCGCGTCCAGGGCCTCCCCCAGGGCGTCGCGGGCCATGGCGAAGGCCTCGGCGTCGGCGAGCACGGCGGCGTCGTTGCAGGCCCCGCAGAACTCGCGGGCCAGGTCGACCGCGCGGTCGAGGGCGTCGGGGGCGTCGTCGGCCTCGGGAGCGTCCTTCTCGGGGGCCTCGGCCTCGGGGACGCCGAACAGCTCGCGAAGGGCGGCGCTCACGCGCTCGTGCTCGGCGGGGTCGTCGGTGGTGAAGCGGAAAACCTTGGTGGTCATGGTGGGATCCTTTCACTATAGGTTTAATTACAGTTTTTGGTGAAAAAAATATCTTGTGGTTCTACCAGAAACAGTTTCGCAAGCTTTTCAGCCTCTTCAATCGTCACGGTTTCTGGGTTTTCCTCGCGCTTTCGGTATGTGTGCCGGGAAACTCCCAGGTAATTCGCGACTTGTTGCTGTGTGTAGCGCTGAGCCTTGCGCGCTTCCTTTAGTTGCACTCATGTCACCTCCTCCTTTCTCGACTGTCTTAACTATAACTAAACATATAGTTCATGGCAATAGTTTTTGCCATAAAATGTAATTAAATTTGTACTTCTTTGAAAGGACAAGGCATGAGCATTGCCGAAAACATCCGCCGCGTTCGTACTTCTTACGGATTGACCCAGGAAGAGTTCGGAAAAGTCGCTGGCGTTTCGGCAATGGCTGTTTCGCAATGGGAAAACGGGCGCGCCGTCCCTCGAATGGGAGCCGTGCAGGCGATTGCCGATTTCTTCAGCATCAACAAAGGCGACATCATCGACGACGAACCTCACTCACCTAAAGCGGCGCGTGAGTTTGATTCGGGCGCACGACCTGCGTTTCTCCCGCTTTTTGGCCGTGTTCATGCGGGTGACGCGCAGGAACCCGAGCTGCTTGATGATTTTGTCCCCGTCCCTTGGCAAATTGCAGCTGCTCACCCAAACGGTTATTTCCTCAAGGTCGAAGGAAACTGCATGAGCAGGGTCTATCCCGAAGGTTGCTTCATCTTGATTGATCCAGCACATGAACCTAAAAACGGTTCAGTGGCAGTCGTGAGCATTGACGGAGAAGACTACGTCATGCGTCGTTTATACCGTACATCCCGCACGGTCGTCCTGTCTCCAGACTCGTGGGACGATTGCTACGAGGACATCGTCATCCGCGCCGACGACTCCCATACGGTCGAGTTCGTCGGCACCGTCGTCTGGTTCCAGCCCTCCGAGGAGATGGACTAGCCCCCAACCGAAAGGACTCACCATGCCCAGCATCGCCCGCCACCGGGGGCGGGGCAGGCCCCAAACCAAAGGACTAGGCCAGGCGCTCAAGCACGCGAAGGAGCAGCACGGAGAAGACCCCGCCCCAGAAGCCGATGAGGCCGACGAGGAACCGGAACTGAGAGTTTCGCACTTCAACCCCCTGTGAGAGAGGACGGGCATGGACGGATTCGAGCCGATACCGGAGAGGCTGCGCGAGCGCCTGCGGGAGGTCGCGGGCGACGGGCCCGCAGGCTCGTGGGTCAGGCTCCCTGGGCACGACAGCCGCGACGACGAGCTTGAGGCGCTCGGAATGCTCGAAGCCCTGCGCCGCCACCGCAGCGGCGGCGGCCTTGCCCGCGTGACCGCGCGCGGCGCGTCCTACGAGGCAGACCTCGCCGCATGGGAGGCCGAGCGCGACGAGCGGCGCGCGGCCCAGGCTTGGCAGGCGAGCGCCGAGAGGGCGGAGGCCGCCGAAAAGGAGGAGCGCTCGCGCCGCCACGACTGGCACCTGAACCTCGTGAACGGAGTATACACCGCCGTGGGCGCGATAATCGGCGCAGTCCTCACGCACGTCCTCGGCGGCTAACCGAGCAGGACGTCCAGGAAAAACGAGTTGCGACCGCGACGCACGCGCAGATATAAAGCAGGAAAAGAAAGCCCAACACGTCCCGCATGCCCCACCCCCAGAGCCAGTTACGCCTACGGCCCCATCCTCCCTCGCC
>CAKUKJ010000399.1 GCA_934662525.1 uncultured Coriobacteriales bacterium
GCTACTGCAAACGGCAAAATCGGACAGATTGCTACAAAGAGTGAAGTGAATGAACTTGCAGCAGTTACAAGTCTGAAAGGAGTCGCTCACCAATATGTTGTCTTCTTAAATGGACAGATTACAAAAGCTGATAACAAGTATTTCACAAATGAAGATGCTTCCGGTACTTCTACATATGCGAAATTAGATGCTGAAGTAGAAAAAATGGTTGGAAATACTTCTGCTAGAACCGCAAAAGAAATTTCTGCTTTATCTGATCAGGCAATTGCTCTTGTAAAAGACCTTCCTACCGTAGCTGCTGTAAAAGCTGCAAAAGAAGCGGCAGATGATGCGGGACGAGATGCCCTGGCGACGGGCGATGTCGGCGAGGGGCACGAGGCCTGCGTCCTTGTTCTGAGCCAGGTCCACCATTGCCCTCAGGGCATAGCGCCCCTTCGTGGAAATCAACGCAGCCATATGCCCCGCCCTTCGAATCGCGGACCGAAATCTTTCAGTCCGTACATCCTACCAGATTACAGGGGTTTATGCAGAATGCACGCAAAACAGCCCCAACCGGCATGCCGGGAAGGGGTTTGCCCTCCCTCCGGCCCCATCGCATCAGGCAAGGCGAGCGATCTTCGCCATGAAGAAGCCCTCGAAGAGGTCCGTGGGGCGCAGACAGACCGTGCCCTCGAGCGTGGTGGGCAGAAGGGGCAGCGCGGGGTCACCTTCGAACGCGCAGATGGGACGCAGCTCGTAGGAGCCCGTCTTGCCCACGGCGGCAAGCGCATGGCGCACCACCTGCTCGTTTTCGCCCTCAAGGACGCTGCATGTAGAGTACACCAGGGTGCCCCCGGGCTTGAGCAGCGACAGCGCCTTTTTGAGCAGGGCCTTCTGGCTTGACTGCGACTTGCTCACAAGCTGGGGCGTGAAGCACTTGGCGACCTTGGGGTCGGCCTCGTCGAGCGTGCCCGAGCCCGAGCAGGGGGCGTCGAGCAGAATCTGGTCGAAGCGGAAGAAATCGTCGAGCCTGCGGGCGTCAACTTGCATGACGTTAACGTTCGTCACGCCCTGGCGCTCCAGGTTGAAGCGCAGCTTCTCGGCGCGGGGCATGTGCATCTCGCAGGCCGTAATGTGGGCGCGGCCGCCGGTGAGCGCGGCCATCTGCGTCGTCTTGCCGCCGGGCGCCGCACACATGTCGAGCACGTCGAGGCCCGCCTTGGGGCCGAGCACAAGAACCGGCAGCATGGAGGAGAGGCTCTGCAGGTAGAGACTTCCCTGCTCGTAGAGAGGCAGTGCCCACACGTCGCGGGCCTGCACGCCCGGCGAAAGCACGAAGGCGTCGGGGTACCAGTCGACGCGCCCATAGGAGATGCCCGCCTCGTCAAGGCAGGCGGCGACAGCCTCGGGCGTAGCCTTGAGGGCGTTGGCCCGCAACGTCGTGCGGCGCGCACGGCAGCCGTCAAGGATGAGACTTGTGAGGTCGGAACCGTACTGCTCGCGTAGAAGCGGCTCGAAAAAAGCAGGCAGGGACATCGTCGCTCCTTCTCCCTATTCCTTGAAGCAGGGCGGGATCTCTTCGTCGGGCAGGTCGTTGAACAGGAACTTGTCCTCAAAATCAGACGGCATCTTGCAGATGTGGCGGTCGACGTCCTGGCCGTCGACCTCGCCGACATAGTCGAGAAAGCGGCAACCGCCGCATTCGTCCTCGCCCACAAAGGGCCAGAAACTCTTGTTGAACTTGATGCCGTCCTTGTAGATGGTAGCCATGTGCATCCCTCTCCCGCCTGCGACGGAGCCGCAGGCATCACTCCTCAGCCGAAGGCATGCCCTCGGCGCTGATGTCGAGAATCATATCGAATGGGACGCGCTCCTTCACCACCCAAATCGCACGCTCCACCTCGTCGATACGACTCACCATGCCGCGTCGATGCACGTAGGCGTCGCGGTCGTAGAAGCAGATGTCGACCATCGTGCCCTTCTTGACCCACGCCATCTTGCGCGAAAGGGCCTCGGCCTCGTCCTCGGCCAGCTCATGGAACGGCTGCGGGATGCGCTCGCGGTCGCGGATGAGGTCGTAGAAGCCGGTCAGCGCGGCAAAAGGCAGGAATTGGCGGGCGCGGTCGGCATGGGGCTTGCCGAGACGTATCACCCGACCGTCGCGGGAGACATACGTCTGGCCCTGGCTGGCGGGCCGGCTTTGGCCGGTGTTTCGAGCGGCGCCGCTAGCCATGATGGCCCCCCACAAGGGTGTTGCGCTCGATGCCGGTGGCGCCGGGCCTGAAATTGATGCCTTTGAGCAGGGAGTTCTTGCCGAACTTCTCCTTGACGGCAAGCACGGCCCGCTGCAGGTCGCGCTCCTTGGCCTGCTGTTCCACGTCGGTGAAGAGGTCGACGGTGGCAAACTCCTCGGCGAGCGTAGGCCCCGCCCCCACGCTCATGCGGCGCACCGGCAGCTCCGGGTCGACCGTGTCGGCCCACAACCCCTCAAAGACGGCCACGAGCTCCTTGGAGGAGGACGTGTAACCCGACAGCTTGCGCGAACCGCCCGTGCGCGGGATTGCCTTCCAATACGCCCGGCCATGCTCGCCCTGGAACGAGGGAGCCGCCGCGGCGCGGGCCTCCTTGGTAATCTCGTAGCCCACGGAGAGCGAGACGCCGCCGGCAACCAGGTGCTTGTCGACCAGGTCGAGCACAAGGGCGTCCACCATCTCGCGCATGACCGTGTGCGCCCGGTCGTGATCGTAGGCGCATTGGAGCACTTGGCCCTGACTGAGCGAAGAACTCTGCGGCACATATGCCTTGATGTCGGCGATGGTGCAGGGCTCGACGCCATGCGCGTGGTCGATGAGG
>CAKUKJ010000400.1 GCA_934662525.1 uncultured Coriobacteriales bacterium
GCCGAGGCCAATCCCGCTGCCGACATCGACGGGCACGATGCCTGCCGCAAGCTGTGCATCCTGGCCGACCTGGCCTCCCGCCCGCTCGACGGGGAGGGCTGGCCGCTGCTGCCGCCCACCCGCCGCGAGTGGGCCGACTTCCTGCGAGTGGACGCCAAGGCCCTCTCCCGCAAGCTGCGCGAGATGTGCGAGGCAGGCGAGCTCGAGCAGGACGGCCAGCGGGTGCGAGCGCGAGAGTAATCGGGCAATCGCGAAAAGATAAATGCGTGAGAATCCCATCACCAAGATAAAACACGATGAGAACCTTGACGCAGGCAGCGGGAGCCCGTATATTGCTGAGCTAGTGATTAGTCTCCGAAAACTTGCGAAGCTCGGGGCCGGAAGGGAGCCTTCGGGTTCCCTTTTTTTATAGTTCAGGAGGGAGGCACGCATGGCCAAGGAGTTCCTGTCATATACCGAGCAGCTGGACAAACTCAAGGCCTCTGGGCTGACCGTATCGAACGAGGAAGAGTGTCTGAGGGTGCTTTCCGACGTGGGGTACTTCCCCGTCGTCAACGCCTACCAGGGGCTCTTCCGCAATCCTTCCACGAGGCGCTTTATACAGGGGGCTTCCTTCGAGGCGATACACGCCCTGTACAGCTTCGACGATGATTTAAGGAACGCCGCCCTAAAGGGACTGCTGGCAGTCGAGCGTCGCCTGAAGTCCGTCCTCTCTCACGAGTTTTGCGCGACGCACGGAATCGGGCAGGGAGCCTACCTCAGCCCTGAGTCATACGGCTCATCCAGGGAGGCCGCAGCAATCGTCCCAGGCCTGCTCCGAGTGCTCGGCTTCGCCGCAAACCGCGATACGGCCCACCCCTACCTCGTGCATTACAGGCGGACTTATTCCAACGTTCCCCTCTGGGTCGCCATGGGCACCCTGACCTTCGGACAATGTTCGAAGATGTACACAGCACTCGCAGAGACGGACAAAGCGCGCGTCGCCAAACGCCTTGGCGCCGACCGACGCGGCCTTACGCAAATGCTGCGCGTTCTGACACTGTTCAGGAACGTCTGCGCCCACGGCGAGAGGCTCATCTCACACCGCTGCCACGTGAACATCCCCGACATGCCAGCGCATAAAACCCTGGACGTGCCTAAAGAAGGGGCGCGCTACCTGCGCGGGAAGAACGACTTTCTGGCCATGGTAATCTCGCTGCAGAGCCTACTACCCGGAGACTGGTACTGGTCAATAGAAAAGGAGCTCTCCAAGTGCGTCACGTCGTACCTCGGCTCTGCGCTCGGCATCGGGGAAGATGCACTCTACGAGGCGCTGGGGCTCGTCCCAGGCTGGGACGAGCTTGTCGATTCGGCATCACGCTAACAGTGCCGTCGCGGACATTAACCGGCCAAGTGCCCCATGCAACGATAACCATGGCCTCGCCGTGCCCCCACGCGAACCCGTCCCTTGCACGCCTTCAACCTGGCTCTCGCATAAAACCCTATTGCCCTACTTGTTAAGTAGGTATATTATCCGCCGCAACGATTTCCGGGCACGGTGCGCGTGCCCACGAGCGGACGGGAGAGGGACATGCAACTTACAAGAAGGGCGTTTGCAGGCGGGGCGGCGATGGGCCTGGCGGCGCTTGGGTTGGCGGGCCTGGGGCTGGGGCTGCCACAGGCCCAGGCGGACGAGACGGGCAAGATGTTCACCTTCGCCATCGGCGGCGACCCGGGCAACATGGTCAACGTCGTGACCACCACCGACCGATGGGGTTCCATGGTGGTGAAGACGCTCTACTCCCCCTTGTGGATGTACAACGAGGACGGCGTGAACTACTTCCTCGCCGAGTCTTACGACGTGTCCGACGACGCGCTTACCGTGACCGCACATCTGCGCGAGGGCGTCACCTGGTCAGACGGGCAGCCCCTCACGGCCGAAGACGTCGCCTTCACCTTCAACACCATCGCCAACGAGCCTGCGGCTTCTGCTTACGTCAACCTCAACTACGGCGAGCAGGGCGTGGTGGGGGCCACGGCGACAGACGACCTCACGGTGGAGTTCGCCTTCCCCTTCGTGAAGGCCAACGCGGTGGAGATGCTCTCGGGCATCTTCGTGATGGCCAAGCACGTGTACGACGGCACGACCGACTTCGGCTCGAGCGAGCTCAACACCCAGCCCGTGGGCACCGGCCCCTTCACGCTGACCGACTATCAGGCGGGCTCTTACATCCAGCTTGCGGCAAGGACCGACTACTTCCTGGGCGCGCCCAAGGTTGACTCGGTGGTGTACCGCATCGTGACGAACGAGAACACCGCCATGCAGGCCATCCAAACAGGCGACGTAGACGCCTGGGTGGCCACCCCCGCCGAGGTGGAGCAGATGAACCTCGACGCCAGCAACCTGGAGCTGCACGCTTATGACGAGGGGCGCATCGCCTACATGATGATCAACGCCCTGCGCGTGCCCGACCAGCGCGTGCGCCAAGCCTTCCTCTACGCGCTCGACAAGCAGGAGATTGCGACAGCCTCCATGCTGAGCAGCGAATACTACGTGGATGCCTGGACGTTCCTGCCGCCCACAAGCCCTTGGGCCACCGAGGACGTGGAGGAATACGAGCGCGACCTGGACAAGGCCCGATCCCTCCTCGAGGAGGCGGGCCAGCCCTCCCCCAGCTTCACCATCGCATACGCCTCCGACGACACGCTCCAGCAGACGGCCGCCGTGCTCATGCAGGAGCAGGCCGCCGAGGCGGGCATCAGCGTGGAACTCGTGGGCGTGGAGGCCAACGCCCTGTGGCAGTCCATCATGGACCCCGACCACAACCCTTACGACATGTACTACACGGGT
>CAKUKJ010000401.1 GCA_934662525.1 uncultured Coriobacteriales bacterium
GGGCGGCATGGCGTATGCCACGTTCATGACGCTCTACATCGTGCCCATCATGTACGACATCCTGTACCGCAAGGTGCCTCGCGAGGTTGACCTGGGTGACGAGAACATCGACGACGACCCCGGCGACGCCGCCGCCTACCTGGAGGAGCGCGCCACTCGCCTTGCACGTGAAGCCGAGACCGCCCAAGACGGCGTCGCGGTGAGCCCTGCAACCCCCGAGGTGCCGGGCGGCTCCAGCTCCGCCGGCGCCCTTCCGCCTACCGGGGGCAGGGAGTAGGGAGTAGGGGAGAAGTGCGTCTTTCCCGGTAGCGTGTTCACAGGGTGCCCTTCGAGCGTGAGGGGCACCCTTTTTTGTTTGCATTGTCGGCGAGGTGCCGTCAAACAGTTCCGGATCGGTGGCCGCGCGGGGTATGCGCCTTCTCCATATTCACGCAGGCTTTTACATGCTTTACTTCGATTGAGTAGACTGCCTCGCCGCGCGGTGCGCTACTATGCCGTCAACGTTGGTTCGAGAGATTGGCGAGGTTATGAAGCGGCACAAGTTCTGGGCGTATGCGGCTCTTGCGTGCATGGTCATGTGCATTTGGACAGGCAAGGTTCACAAGTAGGAGCAGCGCTCGCGGTTCCTACTGTCTGATGGCCTCGATAGCGGAGATTTTCGTTGCCTTGCGCGCGGGGTAGTAGCCCGACACGAGGCCGATGAGGACGGAGAACCCCAGGGCCCCCAGGTAGAGCCACCAGGGAATGACAGACATGCGTGTCACGCCGTCTCCTCCCACAATGGCGTGCAGCCATCCTGCGGATGAGTAGTCGCCGGTGCTCACAAGGTTCATCCCAAGCGACACCGCAAAGCTCACGACGCAGCCTGCAAGGCCGCCGATGAGGCCGATGGCTGCGGCCTCCGACAGGAAAAGCGCCCGGATGTCGCGCACATAGCAGCCCAGGGCCTTCATGACGCCGATTTCGCGCGTGCGCTCGGTGATGCTCATCACCATGGTGTTCGTGATGCCCAACGCCGCCACGAACAGGGAGATGGCTCCCAGGCCGCCGAGCATGAGCTGCTGCTGGGCCGCCTGCTGCTCCATGGGCTCGCGAATGGATTCCATCGAGTAGGTGGAGAAGCCCAGCGTCTGGATTTCCTTCTCCACGTCGGACACGTGCGAGATGTCGTCGACCTTCACGACGGCCTGGCTATAGGTGAGCGTGGGCGTCTTGCCGGTGACCTGCGAGAGGATTGCCCGCACGTCGGAGACGTCCATCACGATGCCCTGGCTCGTCTCGTCGCCCTTCGAATAGTCCTCGGCCAGCTTGCCCACGGGGTGCAGGGTGAAGCGCGCCTGCTCCTTGCCGCCGGCGTCGAGCGCGGCCAAGGTGAGGTTGCCTACCGAGAGGATGTCGAAGAAGGGGTCGGGGGCCGCGCTCTCGTCGGGCTGGTCGCCTGTGCCGTCCCACTCGTAGAGGTAAGAATACCGATCGACATAATGGTCGTCTTCTGCGCGATAGGTGTCGGCGAAGTTGTAGGCGAGCCATTGGCCCACGAGAACGTCTATCGCCCCGCCTGTCGTCGCTTTGGAGACGCCGCCGGACGAAGCCTCAAGCTGCCCGCCTTCGATGGGCTCGTATCCCACGCTTGTAAGCGATGCGGCGCTCATGCCCACGATGGTGGGCCAGCTGCATTGGTAGCGGTCGCCGGCCCCTGCATAGAGTGAAAACGTCAGGCTGTCGCTCTCCAGGGTCATCTTGGGGCTCACGGCCGCCACACCCTCGATCGCCTCCATCTGCTCGATGGCTTCGTCGTTGAGCTTGGCACCGTCTTCCGAAGTTGACGATGTGTAGGGCGCGCTCACCTGGATGATAGACAAATCGCCCATCTGCGCCAGCGTCTGGCTCATCTGTTCGGAGAGCCCCAGGCCGATGGAGACCATGATGACGATGGAGCATGTGCCCACAAGCACGCCCAGAGAGGTCAGAATCGTGCGTGCGCGGCGGCGCTTGAGGTTTTGCAGGCACATGCCCGCGATGTCGGAGGCGCGCACGGGTTATGCCTTTGCCGGATGCTCGTCGTTGGAGGTCGAATCGCCCTGCTTGTCTTTCAATTCCCCAGGTATGCGCGAGGCCTCGCTTGAGGGGCGCACGACGGTGTCCTGCCCACGCCCGATGACGGGCACGTGGTCGCTGAGCGGGGGCACCGCCGCGCCGTAATCGTCCCAGTCATCGTCGTCCCAGCTCTGGGCGGCCTTGCGCTTCTTTGCCCCACGGCGCACGGCAACCACGATGAGCACGACCACCGCAATGCATCCCGCCACGATGCCGACGATGGCAGGCACAGGCAGGCCTTGCTGCACCGAGTCTGCGTCGTCGGCGCCGGTCGTATCACCAAAGAGCGCGGCAAGCTCCTCGTCGCTCATGTTGGCATAGGGGTCGTCCATCACATCCACCGTCAATGGGAACGCCTTCGTGACAGTCTCGTCGTTTGCGTTCTCATATTCAACTGTAAGCGTGAGGTTAAGAGTTCCGCTTTGCACCGGCGTGAACGCCAGACCGATGGCGCCGCTCTTGCCCGACTCGATGTTGCCCACGTTCTGTTCGGGCGTGCTGGTGGTGATGCCGTCGCCTGAGATGCTCACGGCCACGTTCGACACTGCGGCCTTGCCTTTGTTGACGTAGGAAAGCGTGACCGTTGCCTCTTCGCCCACGCTTGCCATGTCGGGCCCCACCGGGTCGGCAAGTTCGAAGCGGTCGGGCTGGTAGACGGGAACCGTGAGCTTGACCTCGGTGTTCGCGCTCTTGCGCTCGTTGTTCTCAACGTACT
>CAKUKJ010000402.1 GCA_934662525.1 uncultured Coriobacteriales bacterium
GAGGAAATGGAACGTGAGGCAACGATCCCGGATGCCTGCATCCGGGATCGGCGTCCGGTCAGGCCATATACTGGCCGCCGTTGATCGACAGGGTCGATCCGGTGATGAAGCCGGCCTCGTCCGCCGCGAGGTAGAGCACGCTGCGGGCGATCTCCTCCGCCTCGCCGAGGCGGCCCACGGGAATGAGCGGCAGGATCTTGGATTTGAGCACCTCTTCCGGCACCGCCTTCACCATCTCGGTGGCGATGTAGCCCGGTGCGATCACGTTGACGGTCACGCCCTTGTTGGCGTTCTCCTGCGCCAGGGCCTTGGCGAAGCCGACCACGCCGGCCTTGGCGGCCGAATAGTTCGCCTGGCCCATCTGGCCCTTCTGGCCGTTGATGGACGAGATGATGATGATGCGGCCGAAACTGCGTGCGCGCATGCCCTCGATCACGGGCCGCGTGCAGGTGAACATGGAATCGAGATTGGTGCGGATGACGGCCGACCACTGATCGAAGGTCATCTTGTGGAACATGCCGTCGCGGGTGATGCCCGCATTGTTCACGAGAATGTCGACCGGGCCGAGCTCGGCTTCGACGGCCCTGATCCCGGCCTCGCAGGCAGCGGCATCCGAGACGTCGAACTTGAAGACCGGAATGCCGGTCTCGCCCTTGAACTGGTTGGCGGCCTCGTCGTTGCCGCCGTAGTTCGCCGCAACGTTGTAGCCCGCCTGCTTCAGGGCCGTTGAAATGGCGGCACCGATGCCGCGAGTGCCTCCGGTGACCAATGCGACGCGCGCCATGCTTCTCTCCTTCTGACGGTTCATCCCTGGGGGATCACTTCAGACCCCCTGTCAAAACAGCCCGGGTTGATCCCGGGCTGCTGATCGTTTGTCTTAGCGTTCAAGGCACATGGCAACGCCCATGCCGCCGCCGATGCACAGGGTGGCCAAGCCCTTCTTGGCGTTGCGGCGGCCCATCTCGTGCAGCAGGGTCACGAGCACGCGGGCGCCCGACGCGCCGATGGGGTGGCCGATCGCGATGGCGCCGCCGTTCACGTTCACGATGGACGGATCCCAGCCCATGTCCTTGTTGACCGCGAGCGCCTGTGCGGCGAAGGCCTCGTTGGCCTCGACGAGCTCGAGGTCCTGCACCTTCCAGCCGGCCTTTTCCAGCGCCTTGCGCGAGGACGGGATCGGGCCCGTGCCCATGATGGCCGGGTCGACGCCGGCGGTGGCCCAGGAGGCAATGCGGGCAAGCGGGGTGAGACCGCGCTTCTGGGCCTCGGCCTCCGTCATCAGCACGAGGGCGGCGGCACCGTCATTGATGCCCGAGGCGTTGCCGGCCGTGACCGTGCCCTCCTTCGAGAAGGCGGGCCGCAGCTTGGCCAAGGCGTCGATGGTTGTGCCGGCGCGGATGTACTCGTCCTGGTCCACCACGATGTCGCCCTTGCGCGACGCGATGGTGACGGGCGTGATCTCGTCCTTGAAGCGGCCTTCCTTCTGGGCGGCCTCGGCCTTGTTCTGCGAGGCGGTGGCGAACTGGTCCTGCTCCTCGCGGGTAAGCTGCCAGCGCTGGGCCACGTTCTCGGCGGTGTTGCCCATGTGGTAGCCGTTGAAGGCATCCATCAGGCCGTCCTTGAGCATGGTGTCCACGAGCTTGAAGTCGCCCATCTTGGTGCCGGAGCGCATATGCGCCGCGTGCGGGGCAAGCGACATCGACTCCTGGCCGCCCGCCACGATGATGCTGGCGTCGCCATTGGCGATCTGCTGCATGCCGATGGCGACCGTGCGAAGGCCGGAGCCGCAGAGCTGGTTGAGCGCCCAGGCGGTCTTCTCCTGCGGCACGCCGGCTGACATGGCGGCCTGGCGGGCCGGGTTCTGGCCCTGGCCGGCGGTGAGGATCTGGCCGAGGATCACCTCGTCCACTTCGCCGCCATCCACCTTGGCGCGCTCGAGCGCCGCCTTGATGGCAATGGCGCCGAGCTCATGGGCCGGGGTGTTGGCGAAAGCCCCGTTGAACGAGCCGACGGGGGTGCGCGCCGCTCCGACGATGACGATGCTGTCTCGGGCCATTCCTCATCTCCTGTGCTGATTATGGGATTGAACAATGAATGTAGTGCTCGCCCGATCAAATCCCCAGGGAGCGGGATGTCAAGGACGGGATCGTGCAACCTGTCCCAGGGCGCCTTAGACTTTTGGCGCTTTGCTCGTTGGTCATAAGGCCTATAATCATGGGGAGACCGGCATCCTGACGGACGGCGGCCCGGTGGATTTCCCAGGAGCGTATCGGGACAAAATGGCGACGGACAAACAACCGACTGTCATCAAGAAATATGCCAACCGCCGCCTCTATCACACAGGCACTTCGACCTACGTGACGCTGGAAGATCTGGCCGGCATGGTGCGCAAGGGCGAGGACTTCGTGGTGTACGATGCGAAGTCCGGCGAGGAGATCACCCGCTCGGTGCTGGCCCAGATCATCTTCGAGCAGGAGAACAAGGAGGGGCCGAACCTCCTTCCCGTCACGGTGCTGCGCCAGCTGATCCGCTTCTACGGCGACAGCATGCAGGCGCTGGTGCCGAGCTATCTCGAATTCTCCATGAACAACCTGTCCCAGGAGCAGCAGAAGCTGCGGGAGCAGATGGCGCAGGCCTTCGGTCCTTCGGCCTTCCAGGCCATGGAGGAGCAGGTGCGCAAGAACATGGGCTTCTTCACGGAGGCCATGCGCATGTTCTCGCCCTTCCCGCAATCGGCCTCGGGCGCGCCCGAGCCGAAGCCGCCCGCGAAGGGTGAGGAGGCGAACGATCTCGACAGCCTGAAGCAGCAG
>CAKUKJ010000403.1 GCA_934662525.1 uncultured Coriobacteriales bacterium
GCCGTCGGT
Source organism: uncultured Coriobacteriales bacterium (assembly GCA_934662525.1). Classification (GTDB taxonomy): domain Bacteria; phylum Actinomycetota; class Coriobacteriia; order Coriobacteriales; family UMGS124; genus UMGS124. The sequence continues at coordinate 10 of CAKUKJ010000403.1, forward strand.
CACCTGCTCGTTGGCGAGCACCGTGTTGCACTTGGGGCACCAGTTGACGGGGTTCTTCTTGCGATAGGCAAGGCCGCGCTCCCACATCTTCTCGAACATCCACTGGCCCCAGCGGTAATACTCGGGGTCGCAGGTGCGCACGAGGCGGTCGTAGTCATACGAGAAACCCATGCGGCGCATAGTGGCCAACGCGTTGTCCATGTTGGAGTACGTCCACTTGGCAGCCTGGGTGTTGTGCTTGATGGCGGCGTTCTCAGCAGGCAAGCCGAAGGCGTCGAAGCCCATGGGGTGCAGCACGTCGTAGCCGCGCATGCGGGCCTGGCGGGCCATGGCGTCGCCGATCGTGTAGTTGCGGGCATGGCCCATGTGCAAGTCGCCCGAAGGGTACGGAAACATCTCAAGCACGTATTTCTTGGGCTTGGCCGGGTCCTCGTCGGTCTTGTAGAGGTCCTCGTCGGCCCAGGCCTTCTGCCACTTGGCCTCGATGGCTGCGGCGTCGTAGGCCGGGATGCCGTCTTGGGCGACGGCGGCGTTGTTGTCGCACTCAGTGCACATGCGCTTTGCCTTTCATGCCAGAAGGGCGCGGCGAGATGCAGTATCCCGTCGCGCCCAGAGATTTGATGCGCTATGAAATAAATCCGGCCCCGTTAGTTGGCGTACGTGCTGTTGCCGGCGGAGACGACGGTCTGGTTGGGGTTCTTGAGCAAGACATCGTGCGCACCGCCCTCGACGAGGCTCGTTGCGGAGACAAGCGTGATCTTCGCCTTCTGCTGGAGCTCGGGGATGGTGAGCGCGCCGCAGTTGCACATCGTGGACTTCACCTTGGCAAGGGACGCCGCCACGCCATCCTTGAGCGACCCGGCATAGGGCACATAGGAGTCAACGCCCTCGACGAACGACATGGACTTCTTGTTGCCGCCCAGGTCGTAGCGCTGCCAGTTGCGGGCGCGGGCCGAACCCTCGCCCCAGTACTCCTTCATGTAGGCGCCGTTGACCGTCACGCGGCGGCTGGGCGACTCATCGAAGCGGGCAAAGTAGCGGCCGAGCATGAGGAAGTCGGCTCCCATGGCAAGAGCAAGCGTCATGTGATAGTCGTGCACGATGCCGCCGTCGGAGCACACAGGCACATAGATGCCCGTCTCCTCGAAGTAGCGGTCGCGCTCGGCGCACACGTCGATGAGCGCGGAGGCCTGCCCGCGACCGATGCCCTTCTGCTCACGGGTGATGCAGATGGAGCCTCCTCCGATTCCGACCTTCACGAAGTCGGCACCGGCCTCCGCCAGGAAGCGGAAGCCCTCGGCATCGACGACGTTGCCGGCACCGACCACGACGTCGTTGCCGTAGTTCGCACGAATCCACTCAAGGGTGCGCTTCTGCCACTCGGAGTAGCCCTCGGAGGAGTCGATGCACAGCGCGTCGACGCCGGCCTCAATGAGCAGCGGCACGCGCTCGGCGTAGTCGCGGGTGTTGATGCCGGCGCCCACCATGTAGGACTTCTGCTGGTCGAGCAGCTCGTTGGGGTTGGACTTATGGCTGTCGTAGTCCTTGCGGAACACGAGGTACTTGAGGTTGCCCTCGGCATCGACGAGGGGCAGTGAGTTGAGCTTGCGCTCCCAGATGATGTCGTTGGCCTCGGAAAGCGTGATGGTGTCGGGGGCGCACACGAGGCTCTCGGCAGGAGTCATGAACTCGGAGACCTTCGTGGAAGGCTCCATGCGGGAGACACGGTAGTCACGGCTTGTGACGATGCCGAGCAGCTTGCCCTGGGGGTCGCCGTCGACGGTCACCGGCATCGTGGAATGGCCGGTCTTCTCAAGCAAGGCAAGCACGTCGGCCAGCGTGTCATCGGGGGTGAGCGTCGAGTCGCTGCGGACGAAACCGGCCTTGTAGGTCTTGACGTCGCGAACCATCTGGGCCTCGTCCTCGGGGGTCTGAGAGCCGTAGATGAACGACATGCCGCCCTCGGTGGCCAGGGCAACGGCAAGCTTGGGGCCCGAGACCGCCTGCATGATGGCCGAGATCATGGGGATGTTGAGCGTGATGCGAGGCTCCTCGCCGCGACGGTAGCGCGCCAAGGGAGTGCGCAGACTGACCCTCTCAGGAGTGTGCTCAGAGCCGCTGTAGCCTGGCACCAGCAGATACTCACTGAACGTGTGTGCCGCCTCGGGGTAGTAATAAGCCATTCCCAGATCCTTTCTTGACGTCAGAACGCTGTTTGGCAGGTTGTGTGCTTAAACCTCACATGATATTGCAGAAAGGGAAGGCAGGTCGCGGTTTTCACCGCTTTTTAACCTCGCACCTGAAAACGACACGTTGCCCCGGTGCCAAGTCCTACTGCGTCTGAATCTCGGACAGCGACTTCGAGATGGTGTGACGCGTGGGCACCCAATCGACCTTCTTCACGGCCGCCACAATCGCAAGCGGAACATACGAGAGCATGAAAACCGGGAACGTGAACAGGTTCGTGACATAATGCAAGGGCTTCATGCGCATCTTGCGGCCCTCGGTCACCGTGGTGAGCACGGCAAGCAAGAAGAACGTGGCGTAGAAGCTGGCGAACGTCGCACAGAAGGAGCCGAGGCACATGCGAACCTCATAGGGCCCCACAATCTCAGGAGCCAAAAGGCCAAGCAGCAGGTAGATGCCATTGACGGCACCAGACACGATGGTGAGGATCATGGCAGGGGCCACGGTCATCGTCATGTCGTAGGCGGCAAAGCGCCGGGAGCGGCTGAGCTGGGCGTCGGGGGCGACGCGGTTTCTCGGGCCCTTGAACCATGTGTGCAGAAGCGC
>CAKUKJ010000404.1 GCA_934662525.1 uncultured Coriobacteriales bacterium
GTGGGCCCCATGCTCAAGATGACCGACGGCACCGTCTCGTTCAAGAACGTGACGTTCGATGGCACAGGCGAGGGTGTGGGCTCGCCTGCCATCGAGATCTCCGACCAGGCCGTGGTCAAGTTTGGCAAGAAATTCACCGTTTGCAACAATACGTCGGACGGCACGGGCGAAGGCGCGCTACCCGCAAGCGCCGTGAGCATAAGCGGCAAAGACGCCTCGCTTACTCTGAAGGAAGGCTGCTCCATCAGCGACAATGTTGCAAACGGCACTGTGGAGGCCGCCCTGTACAACGACGGCGCCACCATCGTGAACGACGGCTGCATGTTCGAGGGCAACACAACCGAAAACGGCGATAACCCCGACTATGCAGGCGACGGCAAGCTCAAGGGCGACAAAATAGGCGAATAGGCTTCACAATACAGCACGCCGTTGACGGCCATATATTTTTGGGGCGCGATTCCGAGACAATGACGAATCGCGCCCCTTTTCGAGGACTGATGAACTTTTCTTGCGGAAACATCAGGCAAAAAGAAACTCCGTGGAGAACCGTAAGTGGTTTTGACCTTCTGGCAAATCCAGGGCCGAACTTTGGGGAAGCCAACATCGGACGACAGCATAGGGACGCGGTGTCGATTGCAGTCTGATAGTTAGAGCTAACCAATCTCGTTATGCAAAATCAAATCGAGGCTAATGATATCGGTCTTCAATTCCATGCCAGCGAAGTCGCTTGAGGTAATGATTGAATCGAAATTGTTGGTGTCATACTTGGGCGACGCGTTGTTTGAAGTGATTATCGGGCCATAGTCGTTGATGTCGCGATTAATCGACATGTCGTAAATGGACGTGTTAAAGATCAACGGGGCCGAGTCTCCCGGCTGGTCAACCCGCATGCCGCTCGCGTCGGCTCCACCGACGACTTGCCCGAGTTCGGCTTCAGGCATCTCACGGCAACTATCACGCCCGCATGCCAGTTTGCCTTCCATATCCTTCATGGTGAGCCGTCCTCTCTTCGAGCAATATCATCGCCGTATAGCCATATATAGAAGCACGCCACTGCCGCTCAGCCAAGCCCACCTGCAAAAGTGCCGTGCATGCAGGACAAAATGACTGAACCGGCCCACCTGCTTTCGCCATGGAGATAGCCTGCGTCAGCATAGGCGCCCTCAGTTCAGGGTAGGATGCCCTGCGTCGTTTTGAGCGCGCCGATGTGCCGCCCAGTGCGGCCCGCCCGCCCACCAAGAAAGGAGCTCGCCGTGACAGCGTCCATCGCCGCCGTGTACCGCCACTTGCGCCGCATCGCCTCGCTCGACGCCTGCCCGGTTCCTTTCTTCCTGGCGCGGGGCCCGCAGCTCTCCTCGATGCTGATCTGAGTTTTCCGCGCTACCCCATCATATATATAAAGAAGAGAAACGCGGCTCAAAGGCTCAAAAGACAGCGCTGGCGTTCTGGCGCCTGTTAGAGTGGGCCATTCTGCGCCAAGCGCATAGAGCGCACTGGGTCCGTCGACGCAAGCGCGTCATGCATCTCGCCGCCAATGAACCAACCCACACGCCTAGCCGTCACTTTTTCTCTTTTCCGCGCACATCCGCACGATTACTCACGGAGCATCCCATGTCACAAGAACTCACTACCGGGAGCGGCCAGGCCCCCACCCAGAACTCCCCTAAGAACCCAGCGCCGCACGCAGGCGTCACCGTCGCGCAGATCCGCACGGTCGGCGTCGTGGTGCTCGGCGCCTTCCTGGCGCTGCTCAACCAGACCGTCATGTCGCCGGCGCTGCCCGTCATCATGGCCGACTTCGGCATCGAGGCCGGCACGGCACAGTGGATTATGTCCATCTATCCCCTGGTCAGCGGCATCATGGTGCCCGTGTCGGCCTTCCTCATCGACCGGTTCTCCACCCGCTCGCTCTTCTTCGCCGCCACGGGCGTGTTTGCCGCAGGGTCGCTCATCTGCGCCGTCGCGCCGAGCTTTGTACCCCTCATCGTTGGCCGCGTGCTGCAGGCCGCCGGCTCGGGCATCCTGCTGCCGCTGGTGGCGGTCGTGCCGTTGCTCGTGTTCCCCGTGGAAAAGCGTGGCACCGCGATGGGCATGGCCGGCATCGTGATGGCCGCAGGCCCGGCCGTAGGTCCCGTCGTGGGCGGCGCGGTCATCGACACGTTCGGCTGGCGCGCCATGCTCGGGGCCATCGTGGCGCTCGCACTCATCGTGCTTGCCTGCGGCGTCGTCTTCCTCAAGAACGTGGGCGAGCGCAAGAACCCGCATCTCGACGTGGCCTCCGTCATCCTCTCCACCGTCGCCTTCGGCGGCCTGCTCTACGGCTTCTCAAGCGCGTCGTCGCTGGGCTGGACGAGCCCGATTGTCCTGGTCAGCATCATTGCCGGTATCATGTGCCTTGTGTGCTTCGTGCGCCGCAGCCTGCGCATCGATAACCCCCTGCTCGAGCTCACCACGCTCAAGACACCGAGCTTCCGCACTGCCGCGCTCGTCGTCACGCTCATCAACGCCGCGTGCCTCGTCACCAACACCACGCTGCCCATTTTGCTCCAGGCTGCCTTGGGTGCCAGCGCGTTTGAGACGGGCATGGTCATGCTGCCCGCCGCTGCCGTGGGCATCGTGCTGAGCCCGGTGGCAGGCATGGTGTTCGACCGTTTCGGGCCGCGCGCCATCTCCGTTGCAGGCCTTGCGCTCATGACCGTTGCCCTCTTCATGTTCTCTGGCGCCGATGAAAACATGTCGGTCGTGACGGCCGCCGTGCTGTGCGGCATGCAGGCCTGCGGTCAATCGATGGCCAACATGCC
>CAKUKJ010000405.1 GCA_934662525.1 uncultured Coriobacteriales bacterium
GGTGCCGTCGGAGCAGGTTGCGGGGTCCTTGCTGGCATACTTGGGCTCGGCCATCAGGGGCGCGTGGATGCCCGCGTCGTCCCCGTCGCCCTCGCCCTCGGGCACCGCGTCGGCGGTGTCCTCGGGCTTGGCCTCCTCGGCCAGGGCACTGGCGGCAAAGCCTGCGGTCGCCATGGCGGCGGCCGCCACGCCTGCGCCTGCGATGAAGCTCCTGCGGTTGACGTTGGTGATCATGGGGTCCTCCTCGTTTCGTTGGTTTGGCGGGAAGCGATTGCGTGCATGCTGCTGCATGCGTGCCCCGCCATGCTGCACGACGCCCCCTACTGTGGCCGACAAACGGCTTTTTGTGCATAACGAAGATTGCCCATTGACAGGATATTGACTGGCAAGAATTAACTAGAAGGCCGTTGAGCTGGTGTTTTATTATCCGTTGCTTTGGAGTCGCCGTGCATCGTCGCCTCGATGAGGTCGGCAAGGTCGTCGCGCGAGGAGATGCCGAGCTTCGTGTGGATGTTGCCCACGTGCGAGCGCACGGTGTTGGGCGAGATACCGAGCACCGCGCCTATGCGCTCGGCGGAGCGTCCAAGCATGAGCTGGCCCATTACCTGCCGTTCGCGCGGGGTCAAATGATACTCATGGCAGAGCTTGGTGACGGCAGCCTCTATGGTGAGGGTCTTGGGCTCCTGGCTCGCCACGCGGCGATGGATGTGGACGACCGACGAGCAGCATGAGGCTACAAGGAACACAAGCGACAAGAACGGGGCAACGAGCGAGGCAAACTGCTGGTGGGCCATGTGCAACGGCAGCGTGACGAAGCCGATGAGGCATGCGACGCCCAGGCCAAGCCCGAAGGCTCCCTCGGCGTCGCCGGTTTTGCGTGCGACGCGGGCCATTGCGGCAAAGGCGAGCAAGAGAAAGCCGACACTTGCCGCGCCCGAGCCTATCCCCTTGAAGGTGGTGAGCCCGACACCGATTTGCTCGAGGTCGCCGAGCATGCGCAACCCCACGACCGCCGCTGCCAAGACGGGAATGGCGACATGGGTGGCCATGTCGAAGTCGGGGGTCTTCGCCAAACGCTTCGAGGCGATCTCGGCTGCAACGCAGAGGGTCGCAATTCCCACCGCAAACGACCAATAAACGGGCATCGACGCCGCCGTGCCGCTGAAAAGCGAGCCCCAAGGAAGTATGGCAGACATGAGGCTGAGGCCCAGCCCCAACGCCGGCTCCCAAAGCTGGGCAAACAATGCCCTGATGCGACCAAACTCGTCTTTGGTGTCATCTGCGCAGACATGGGGCTGGTCTGCATGTCGCATGGGCAGGCAGGCAAGGACGCCGTATGTTGTCAACAGGGCCAAAAGCGCGGGGGAGTGCCTGCCCAGCAAGCAGACGAGGCATCCGGCGATTATCCCGCCCAGACTCCCCCGGGCAAGAAGCCCGACGGCCTGGCGTGTCGGCAGGGGAGAAAGGCGTTTGCCCCATTCGAGGAGAACGGTTCCCTCCCCGAAGCCTGCCAGGATGCTTCCGATGCAGCACCAGACGACCGATGCAGGGGCTGCGCAGAGGCTCGTCAATCCGGCAACGAGGATGCCTGCCGGCAGCAGAAGCGCCGTATGCCTCGAAGCCCAGACGCGCGAGGGAGGTGCAGTTTCCCTTGTCAGCCTGAGCAGGCAGGAAAGCGCGCACCCGAGCAAAAGCAGCCCGATGAACAACGCCGCGCCGCTCGCACCGAAAAGATTTGAGATGGGCAGCGGGCAGAGAGGGATTGCCAGCAGCCAAACCAGCGCGGCGGCCAGGTTGACCGTGCGCAATCCCATGCCGTGCTCCCCCTGCTCGTTGCTCATCAGACGCTGCTTCTTCTAGAGTGCCCTACCAGCTCAGCAGCTCATACCCGGTCTCGGTGACGACGAGCTGAACCTCCCATTGGGCCGAGTCGCTGCCGTCGGCCGTGCGCACGATCCAGCCGTTGTCCTCGTCGGTGGTGATGTCGGGCGCGCCGGCGTTCACCATGGGCTCGATGGTGAAGCACATGCCCGGGGCCAGGATGGGGCCTGTGCCAGCCTCTTCCACGAAGCTCACGAACGGGTCCTCGTGGAACTCCTTGCCGATGCCGTGCCCGCCGTACTCGGCCACCACGGAGTAACCCGCATCGGTGGCCATCTTGTTGACGGCCGCGCTCACGTCGCCCAGGTGGGCCCAGGGCTTTACGGCGGCCAGGCCCGCCTCGACGGATGCCTTGCAGGTCTCCACGAGGCGTTTGCGCTCCTCGCTCACCTGCCCGATGCAGTACATGCGCGAGGAGTCGGAGAAATAGCCGTCCTTGATGGTGGACATATCCACGTTGATGATGTCGCCGTCCTTGAGCACAACGTTCTCATCGGGAAAACCGTGGCAGATGACGTCGTTGATCGAGGTGCACACGCTGTAGGGGTAGCCCTCGTAGTTGAGGTCGGCGCTCACGGCGTCGTGCGCGGCCAGGTACTCCTCCACCCAGCGGTTGATGTCGGCCGTGGACACGCCTGCCTTGATGTGCTCCCCCACGTAGTCGAGCACGCCGACGTTGACCTCGGCCGACGCCTTGATGCCCTCGATGTCGGCGGCTGTTTTGAGCAGAGCCCGGCTCGGGACCTCCTCGCCCTGCAGGTAGAGGTCTTGCAGGCGCGCGTCGATAGCCTCGTGGCACTTCTTGTACTTTTTGCCGCTGCCGCACCAGCACTCGTCGTTGCGGCCGGGCTCGGGCATGTCGTCGTACATATGATGACCTCCGTCATGGGTAGAGTTTTGACGA
>CAKUKJ010000406.1 GCA_934662525.1 uncultured Coriobacteriales bacterium
TTCCCGTGATGACGACGACCTCTGGTGCGGACATGCGCACAACCTTTCCGTCTACGCAACGCCTACAAATGAAAACGACCCGCTCAGCAGGCTTTTGGCTATCGTAGTAAAATCCGCCCCAGTATACCGCGAAGAAAGGCACCTCAGCGCATGGCTTCAAAGTCCAGAGAATCAGACAAGGCGGGCATGGCCGCCGAGCCGGACGGCGACGACGCCGCCCGCACGACCTCGTTTGGAGGGGCCGCCCGCTACGTGCGGGCCTCATGGGGCCTGCCCGATGTCGTGATACGGGCCCCCGAGGCCAAAGGCCGCATGTCGCGCAGGCTTGCGGTGGCGCTCGCCTCGCTGGGCGTGGCAGTCGCCGTGGCGGCGGGCGCGCTCGCATACCACTTCGTCTGCGTGGTGCCCAGCGGCGTGGCCCTGGATGCGGCGACGTTTCCCGACGATGCGTTCCGCGAGGCCCTCGCCACGTTCGACGAGGACGGCAACGGGCGCATCTCCGTGGAGGAGGCCTCGCATGTCTCAACGCTGTCGCTTGAGGGGCTGGGGATAACCGACCTGACCGGCATCGGCGCGTTCACGCACCTGGAAAGCCTCAACGTGTCGGACAACGGGCTGACCGGCATCGACCTGTCTGACTGCAAGGCGCTCGTGACGCTCGACGTGGCCGACAACGAGATCTCCTCGCTCGACCTGACGGGGCTGTCTTCGCTTGAGACGCTCGACGCACACGGCAACGGCATGCAGACGCTGGAGATTCGCAGCTGCGCGAGCCTGCGCGACCTCGACGTGGAGGGCAACGGCCTGGCACGCCTCGACCTGTCGGGATGCACCGCCCTGGAGCGGCTCAACATGGACGAGGGACAGGAGGTCACGCTGCCCCTGGCCAGCTCGTTCTTCCCCGACGAAGGGCTGCGAGAAGCGCTTGCAAGCTTCGATTCCGACGGCGACGGGGCCCTGTCGGCACGCGAGAGGCAGGCGGTGCACAGCCTTCAGGTGCACGATTCGGCGACGACGAGCCTCGAGGGGCTCGAGTGGTTCGACAACCTGCAGGACCTCGACGTGTCGGGCACGCAGTTGACCTCGCTCGGCCCAGGCACGCTCCCCGAGTCGCTCACGTCGCTTCGGGCGTCGGGCTGCGACCTCACATCGGTCGACTTGAGCGACACCCCGCGCATCGCGTCCATCGACCTGTCAGGCAACGCCGCCTTGGAAGAGATCGACCTGTCGGCGCTGCCCCGCCTCACAAACGCGAACCTCGCGAACTGCGGCCTCACGGGCACGCTCGACGTCAGCGCGAACGCGAGGTTGGAGCGCATAGACGTGAGCGGCAACCCCGGCCTCGTCAAGCTGAATGCGCAGGGCGTCCCCGGCCTGGCGGCCGAGGGCGCCGTGACTGCCGACGCCACATGCACAATCGTGCTCGACACCGCAGCGACGACCGAAGGCGCGACGGACGCGCAGGAAGACGATGCGCCCGCCGCGCAGGATGCCGGCGAAGGCGACTCGGCGGCCTAGACGCCCTTCTCCTGAGTCTGAGCCATCTCCCCCACCTGCTCGCGCTCGCGCTCCCAGGCGCGCAAGGTCTGCCATATGCGCTCGGCCACCTCGCGCGGCACACCGGGCACGGCGGCGATGTCCACGACCTCGGCGGCGCGCAGCCGCTTCATCGAGCCGAACGCCTTCATGATGGCCTTTTTGCGCTTCTGGCCCACGCCCTCTATCTCGTCGAGGATGCCCACGGTCATGGCCTTGTCACGCAGCTCGCGGTGAAACGTGATGGCAAAGCGGTGCGACTCGTCGCGCACCTGCTTCACCAGGTACAACGAGGCAGACCCGCTCGGCAGCACAACGGGGCCGTCTTCCGCCCACGGCACGAACAGCTCCTCGTCCGACTTGGCAAGTCCGGCCACGGGGATGTCGAGCCCCAGCTCGGCCAGCTGCTCCACGGCAGCCGTGAGCTGAGGTTTGCCGCCGTCGACGATGAGCAGGTCGGGACGCGAGCCGAAGCGCTCGTCGGCCATGCGCTCGGGCGAGCAGCGGCGGCCCAGCACCTCGCGCATGCTCTCGAAGTCGTTCGCCTCGCCAAAGTCCTGGCGAATCTTGAATCGGCGGTACTGGTCCTTGTCGGCCTTGCCGTTGGTGAAGACGACCATGGAGGCCACGTTGAAGCGGCCGTGTATGGTGGAGATGTCGAAGCACTCGATGCGCATGGGAGGCCCCGGCAGCGCCAGCGCGCTCTCCAGCTGGAGCAAGGCGTCGTTGGTGCGCTGGTCGGCGTAGCTCGTGCGCACCATGAAGCGCATGATGGTGTGCTTGGCGTTGGTCTGCGCAAGGTCGAGCAGCTTCTTCTTCTCGCCGCGCTTGGGCACATGGATGGAGACCTTGCGCGAGCGGCCCTCGGAAAGCCACCCTTCGAGCGCCTCGGCATCGTCGGCCAGCTCGCAGGGGATGCACACCTCATCGGGAACGTCGGCGCCGGAAGAGTAGTAGCGTTTGAGGAAGCCGGAGACGAGCTCCTCCTCCCCCACGTCGAGGCCTTTGTCGAGCACGAACTCGCAACTGCGGCGCGTGCGTCCCTCGCGCACGGCGAACACCTGCACCCCGGCGATGGTCTCCTCGCGATAGAAGCCGATGACGTCCATGTCGATGGCCGAGGAGAACACGACCTGTTGGCGCTCGCCCACATGCTTGAGGGCTTGCAGCCGGTCGCGGCAACGCGCGGCCTTCTCGAAGTCGAGGTCGGCGGCGGCCTCGCGCATGTCCCGCGTCAGCTGCTCCTCGA
>CAKUKJ010000407.1 GCA_934662525.1 uncultured Coriobacteriales bacterium
GCCGACCACCGTCTCTTCGACCTGCAGGTGGCGGCGTTTGAGCGCAAGGCGAGCATCCTCGTGTGGGACGCGCCCTCGCACGGCGAGTCACGGCCCTTCACCCTCACCTGGAACCTCGACGACCTGTCACGCTGGCTGCACAACATCCTGGCAAGCGAGGGCATCGAACGCCCCGTGCTCGTGGGCCAGTCCATGGGAGGCTACACCGCCCAGACGTTCCTCGACCTCTTCCCAGGGCAGGCGGCCGGCTTCGTCTCGATTGACTCGGCCCCGCTCAAACGCAGGTACTTCCATGATTGGGAGATTTGGGCCCTGCGCCACACCCATCTCATGTACCTGAGCATCCCCTGGAAAACGCTCGTGCGGTTGGGCTCAAGCGGCTGCGCGACGACGCCCGAAGGCCAGGCCCTCATGCGCGAGATGATGTCCGGCTATGCGAAGCGCGAGTACTGCGCCCTCGCCGCCCACGGCTACCGGGCCCTGGCCGAGGCCGCGGCGGCAGACCGACCGTACGCCATCGACCGCCCGACCCTGCTTGTCTGCGGGGAGAAGGACGCAGCCGGATCGGCCCGCGATTACAACCGCCGCTGGGCTGCCAGCGAAGACCTCGACCTGCACTGGATACCGGGAGCCGGGCACAACTCAAACACCGACGCGCCCGCCGAGGTCAACGCGCTGATTGAGGAGTTTTGGGAGAGGCTGGGATAGAAAAGGGGTAGCAGGAGGCTTATCCGCCGAGCCTGGAATGGGGGTTCGCCTGCCATTCCAGGCTTTTCGCTGCTACGCAGGCATGACCCCGACAGGCCGCAGATGACCTGCTGCGTGAAGCCCGGTCGGCCCAGCATGCGCCTGACGACGGCCGGAATCGCCTCGAGGCGGTTCCTTGGCGCCAAGCCCTTTGCCTTGCAGCATGCCCCGTTGCATGCCTTGCTCCATACTCTACTGCATGCTCTGGTGGATACCCCACTGTGTGTCCTGCCGTATGCCGGCCCCGACGCCCCTCTTCATTCCGCTGTCGTAACCCTCAGACATGCCCTCGGCAAAACCTTTCTCGATAGCGGCGACGCGCGCCTTTGCCACAGCCTCGGCGACGGGCTTGGAGTGCCCGCAAACCCTACGAGGCCCGGAACACCAGCTCGAAATCCTGCTGGGAGGGCTCCCCGTCGGCAGACTCGACGTAGGTGTGCCCGCGCAGGGTGATGGAATCGATTGCGTCGACGTCTACCAGGCGGTTGAAGAGATGTGCCGAACCGTCGCGATCGGCATCGTCGCTATACCCATAGCCCACCACGTCGTTAGCGACCGGGTCGTCGCCTCCCTGGCGATACACCACGTACTCGCTTCCGTCCGTATAGCGAATCACAGCCTCGTTTGCCGAGTTGTCGGAGTCTGCGAGGAACTGCGTCAGGGCAATCGGCGACACCTCGACAGTCGAGCCGTCCTCGGCCTGGAACTCCCTGGTAGGCAGCGTTGCCTGGGGTACGTAGACGGACGTGCCGTCGGCATCCTGTGCCGCCACGGAAGACGTCCCTCCCGACTCGCGGTCTGCCAACGCCCACTCAAGCCCGCCATCGATCCGGCCGGTAAACGGGCCGAAGTAGGCGACTCCCACCAGCTTGGTGTCTGTGCTCTGCTCGGCGTCCATGATGACGCGCGCATCCCAGAAGAGCACCGCGCTGTCCACGGACTCAATCCTGAAATCAACGGGCGCGTCGTTCGACAGGTACACCTCGCCATAACCTGCGTCGGAAAGGTCGACCCCGTCGGGGTTCTCAAGCGTGACCGTCGCCACGCCGTTGCCGTTCTCGTCCATCACGCACTGGCCCACCGTGAGCGTGTAGCCGTTCAGCTCGCACGTGCGGTTCACGTCGAACACGTAGCCGTCGAGCAGGCGCTGCGCCACCTGCTCGTCAACGTCCTCCCAGGTGCGCGAGGGCGCGACCCACGACACAGGCTCGCCCGTCACCGGGCTGATGTGGTCTTCCTCAACGACCGTGTGCGCCTCAACGTCCTGCTGGCCCTTGGTGCCGAACGCCGACTGAAAGAAGTCGCTGCTCACGGCCGCATATGCACCCGAGGCGACAAGCGCCGTGACCGCTGCGGTCGCCACCGCCGCCCGCACGGTGAACCTCCTGCGGGGCTGTCTGACGCCTGTCCGACGGGCGTGGCCGCTGCAGCCCCCGGGCCTCGATGCCGCCCCTGCGGGTGCCGTCTCGCTGCTCGGGCATCGGGCACGCTGCCCGGAATCAATCTTCTCAACCATCGTCATAATCCTTTCGACCGTCTCATCGGAGGCGTCCATGGCCGAAAACGCCCGACGGAACCTCTCGCTGTCCAGCTCTTCCCGCCTGGGGTTTCGCCCTGGGCGCTCGAAAACTTCCCCCTTGCCTGCGCGCGTCATCGCGAACCTCCCTCATTCAATACGTCCTTGAGCCGAGCCCGCCCCCTGGCCAGGCGCGTGCGCACCGTGGCCGAGGGCACCCCGATCAGCCCGGCGATCTCGCCGGTCGCATATCCCTCGAAATAGTGCAGATAAAGCACCGTGCGATACCGTGTGGGCAGCGCCATCACCTGGCGCACGAGGTCGGCGTCCTGCACCTCGGGCATCGAAAGCGTCTCAAGGTAGTCGTCGATGTTCTCGGGCCTGCGGCGAAGCAGGCGGTACAGCGCCGTGCACTCGTTGACCGTCACGCGCAGCAGCCAGTTTTTCGCATGGTCGTCGCTCTCAAACGCGCCCTCGTAGCGGTACAGCTTGAGGAACACCTCCTGCACCACGTCGTCG
>CAKUKJ010000408.1 GCA_934662525.1 uncultured Coriobacteriales bacterium
TGAAGGCGTCGAGCGTGCCCTTGAGGTCGCCGAACGTGATGCCCTTGTCAACGACAAGGCCTTCCACCTGGTGGAACTGGGGAAGGTGGCAGGGATCGGCCGCGTCCGGACGAAACACGTTGCCCGGGCAGATCATGTAGATGGGAGGCTTCTGGGTCTGCATGGTGTGCACCTGCACGCCCGAGGTCTGCGTGCGCAGGAGCACGTTGGACTCGCCGATGACACCCGAGGTGAGGCCGCCGTCGGCGCCGTTGGACTCGTCCACCACATAGAACGTGTCGCGGGCCGAGCGGCTGGGGTGGTCGGGCGGGGTGTTGAGCGCGGTGAAGTTGAAGTACTCGGTCTCCACGCGGGGGCCGTCCTCCACCGTGTAGCCGATGCCGGCGAAGAAGTCCTCCATCTCGTCGATGATGGAGGAGATGATGTGCTCGTGGCCCTGGGGCATGGCGCGGCCAGGCAGCGTCACATCGACGGCCTCGGCGGCCATGCGGGCCTCAAGCTCGGCTGCGGCAAGGGCCTCCTTGCGGGCCTCAAGCGCCGCCTCGAAGCGGTCGCGCACCTCGTTGGCAAGCTTGCCCACCTGGGGGCGCTCCTCAGGCGTCAGCTTGCCCATGGACTTCAAGACGGCGGTGAGCTCGCCCTTCTTGCCGGCGACGGCGACGCGCACCTCGTCGAGGGCCTTGAGGTCGGCCGCGGCCTCCACCGAGGCCAAGGCGCGCTCGGCAATGCCCTGCAAATCGTCGAAAACAGACATGCAGATCCCTTCGTTTCGGGCCAGAAACGAAAAATCCGTCCCTGGCGATGTGTTCGCTCAAGGACGGATTGGACCGCGGTACCACCTTGATTGGCCCGGCGGCTGTCTGCCCGCCGAGGCCCGCTCTTTGGCGCCCGTGACGTGGGCGGACGGCTCCCCTACTTGGCCCGCGGCGCATGCGCCCCTCGGCCGTTCAGCTCGCAGCTCGTGGAGTGAACTCCCGTGCCTTGCCTGCCAGCGGGCTTGCAGCCTCGACCCGCCTCTCTGAAAACAGGCGCATGCGGCACGGAACCTCTCCGTCATCGCTTGTACGGGACAGGGTAGCGCATGAGAACCGTCGAAAAGTCGGCAAGAACAAAAACGCAAACATTAGATATCGCGTGACGAACAGATGACAAGTGTCACGGAATCGGCACGCTACAATTCAGTTTTGTGACATCTACCAGGCATGATAAGATTATTCGGCCAGCGAGAGTCCGCGCGGGCGGCGCCTGTTGATGGGAGGGGTCGCCTTATGGATGACAAAACTTTCGACCTACTTGTAGGTCTCGCAACGATTGGCGGCTTTGCACTTGAGGTCGCCAAGGTTCTCTACAGTCTTTGCAGGAAGTGGAGTTCGCGACGGATTGCGCGGCAGGGGAAGGAGGAGGTGATGGAAAAGTCCCCTGAAAACAGGTAACGCCGATGTCTTGACCACATCGGCGTTAAAGTAGAAACCGCGCCGCCCGCACCTGACTGCGGGCCTCGCTGGCATTAGTTTACCCCACCTTGCGGCAGCCAAGCAAGGGCCGCAAGGTGGGTTTCTTGGGAAGAACGCCTCCCTCACTCGGCCGTCCTCTCGGCGTAGAGCTTGAAGAGGTGGGCGACGATCTTCTCCTCGTCGCCGGCGAAGTCCACGCCGTAGGCGGCCTCCACGGCGGCGTCGAGGGCGCGGTGGGCGGCCATGAGGTCGGCGAAGAGGAAGTCGTTGTCGGGGTCATACATGTCGGCAAGGGTTGCGCCTGGATGAGTCGCACGAGCATCAAGGACAGCTTGGGCGCACGCCTCGATGCGCGAGCGTTGCTCGGGCATGGCGTCGGGCCAGACGAAGTTGTTGTAGACGATGGTGTTGGAGTAGCTGTAGTCGCTCTTGAGGCGGCCTGCCACCTGGCGCATCCAGGCGTTCTGGAACTGGCTTTCCAGAATGCCGAACTCATAGAGGCCGCCGTTGGGAATGAAGAAGAGCTTGTCACCTGGAATCATGCCGTTCGTCACGAAGCCCATGGGGACGTACTTGCGCCGCCCGGAGGAGACCTTGGGCACGGCGATGTAGCTGGCACCCTTCGGCGGCCTCACCTCATCAAAGAGCCATGGGGTCGCGGCCTTCTTCTGCGTTGCCGCCTTTTTCGACTGCAAGCGAAACGCGCGTACATGCTCAAGCCGTTCTCGAACCAAAGGGAGCTTGAGCAACACCGCAGGGTCGACGCCGTCCATCCAGATACAATAGCGTGCAACCCCGTTAATGTACTCGGCGCCCATGGAGAACGGCCTGATATAGGGCGCGGCCGCAGGCTCCAGCCTCAAAAGGTCGTCATGCTCCGCCTGAGTGAGAAGAAGTGCCCCGTCGTCAGTGGGTTGGCAGCCACGCACCATGGGCAAAGAGTCGCAAATCGGCCTTGCCCTGCGCGTGATAAACGCATCTGGTGCAGGCGCGAGATACGCATTAATGTGCCCGACTTCAAACCTCTTGTCCCTACCGTCGAAAAGCAACCTGTGCGACTGCGCTTTACGTGAGAAACCGACTATGACCACATGCACATGCGCCTCGTCAGTGGCTTCTGAGTTCCACACAAACGTCTGGTGAGCGAAATCGATATGTACGCCGCTCTCGAACAATGGCTTCCAGAGCGGCTCGACCTGCTGTCCTTGGCAGATGGAATTGGTTGAAACGAACGCGCAGCGCGTCGGTCGGTCGGTCGGTCGGTCGGTCGGTCGGTCGGTCGGTCGGTCGGTCGGTCGGTCGGTCGGTCGGTCGGTCGGTCGG
>CAKUKJ010000409.1 GCA_934662525.1 uncultured Coriobacteriales bacterium
GGCCTGCGCCGCCGCCTTGAGCGCGGCGGCGCGGGCGTCGGCCTCCACGGCGGCGGCCTGCGCGGCCAGGGCGGCCCCCAGGTCGAGCGTGCGCAGGAACTCCCGCTCGGCCACGTCGTGGCGCGGCTCGCCCTCCCGGGAGCGCAGCGCCTCCCAGTCTGCGGCGACCTTGGAGGCGCGCGCCCTCATGGCGTCGAGCGCCTTGGGCATGGGGGTGCCCTTGTTCAGCCAGCGCTCGTCCATGATCGCGGCGAACGGCACGGCCTCGGCGAGCTCCCCCGCGAAGTCGCGGTACTCGGCCTCAAGCGCCTCGCGCTTGCGGTCTATGCGGATGCGCTCGCCCCTCTCCACCACGCGGGCGGCGGCGGCCGAGGCCCCCTTGAGCACGTCGGTCACCTCCCGGCACTGCGCCTCGAAGTCGGCCAGGGGGCGGGAGAACTCGGCCTTGACCGCCTTGCGGCGCTGGTCGACGTCGCGCACCAGGCCGTTGAAGTACGCCCGGTCGCGCTTGGCCTGCGCCACGTCGGCCTCCTTGTTGGGGTCGTAGGCCTCCCCGTCGTAGCCGCCCGCCACGTCGAGCGCCCAGCGCTTCAGGGCCTCGAAGTTGGCGTGCAGCCGCGCGGGGGTGAACTCGGCCTCGAACGAGGGGGCCAGCGCCCCCGCCTCCACCGGGGAGGCCTCCACCTCAAGGGCCTCGGGCATGCTAGGCCACCTCCCCGGCGACGCAGAACTCGTAGTAGGTCTGCTGCTCCACCATGCCGGCCAGAACCTCGCCGAACTGCTTCTCGAAGGCCCACTTGCCGTTCTTCACCAGGTTGGTGAGCCTGGCGCGGGCCACGGCGTTTGCCGAGCCCTCGTCGGCGTACACGCCCACCGTGTTGAGCCCCCACTCGTCCTTCACTATCCAGCACGGCCTTATAACCGCGTTCATTTGCAGCCCCAATCCTCGTCTGTCTCTTCAGTCTCATCGTTCCAGCTCACGCGCACCTCCGTGCGCTCCGCGTCGCCGCGCATGCGGTCGAGCTTGCGCACGAGCAGGCACGTCACCTGCGCGTCGTCGAGCCACGCCGTGGCGTTGAGCGCGTCCAACACCGACTTGCCGACGTTGTCCGCGTCGGGCTTGCGCGTGAACGGCATGCTCTCCACGCGCCTGGGCGCGCCCTTGGGCAGCGGCATGTGGCAGCGCACGCACACCTCCACCGGCCCCGCCACGGGCACGCACGGCAGCCCCGCCGCCGCGCGTGCGTCCTCGAACGCGCGGCGGATCTCTTGCGCGCGCACCCGGTCGCGGGCGTCCTTGCGCACGTGGGCGCGCCCCGCCAGCACCGAGGCCCTGGGGCGGCGCTGGCCCTCCACGCCCGGGACGCTAAAGGTCAGGCTCGGCATCCCCGCCCTCCTCCCGCTCGTCCTTCCAGGCGGCGTACTCGGCGTCCGCCACCATCTCCACCCACCCGTCGTCGTCCCACGGGTCTAGGCACGGCCCCGAGTACCTCATGCGACCGGCACCTCCTCGAACTCCTCGTCGAGCCACCTGCGCAGCTCGCTCTCAACGACCATGTAGCCCTTCGTGGCGTGGCGCTTGCGCCTCGCCTTGAGCGCGCCCCTCTGGATGTCGGCGTACACCGCCTTGGGGGACACGCCCGCCAGGGCGGCCACCTGCGCCACCGTGTAGCGCCTCTCGAACGGCGGGGCAACCCTGTCACCATCGGACGCGACTTGCCTATCTACCTGCTCATTCATTCCGCGTTACCTACCCTTTACAGTAATGCCCATGTATGCTATGGGCGGACGTTCCAACAGGCGGGGGAAGCATTTCCGGGAGGCCTACGACCTCCCGGCCTCCCCGCATGCCGCGCGCCTGAGGCTGCGTGCGGGCCTCGCCGACTACCTGGCGTTCGCGCGCAACGCCTACCTGCGCGTCCCAAAGCCCGTCCGCTCGCTTTTCTGGGGCCTCCTCTCCTGGGCCTTCGGCGAGCTGCTGTCGCTTCTCGCCCGGGCTTTCGTCCCAGGCTTCTAGAGCCTGCCGAGCAGGCCGTCCCATCCCAGGAGGAACGCCATCCCCAACGCGACGCCGAGCACCTCGGGCCAATACCGGTCGAAAAAGCCCTCCGGCTCGCCGGCCAGGCGCTTTCGCAGCCTCTCGGCCTTGCGATCCGCCGACACGGCGACGAACAGCGCGGCCGACGTCATCGCAAAGAGCAGAACGGCCAAACGCTCACCCCCTCGACAGGAACCATGCGACACCCCCAAGCCCCGCCAGGACGCACAGCCCGCCCACCGCGTCGGGGAGGAGCGGGTGCGCCGCCCCGAGCAGCTCGGGCAGCGAGCACCCCACCACGACGAGCGCCACGGCGGCCAGGCACCCCGCCAGCGCCTCGGCCCACTCCCGGGCCTCCTTGCGCAGCCTATCGGCGCGCATGGCTCACCTCCACAGCTTCCGGCCAAACCAGAGCCCGACGAGCGCCGACGCGACGAACCACAGCGCGGGCACACCCAGCGCGGCGGCGAGCGCGAACATCAGGCCTGCTACAATCAACTCCACCAGAGACACCTCCATGGCGGCGCGCGTGCGCGCCCGGGCGTGACGTGCTAGAATTCCTCATCGCCAGCCTCCAATCTGGTTCGTTGCCCCGGCGTGTTGGCGCACGCGCGGGGCGCTTTCGTATCCGGCCCCCATCAGCGCGCCGCCCTCGCGTTGAGGATCGCGGCGGCGAGCTCGAACGCGGCGGCGGCCACGGCGCAGGCCGACAC
>CAKUKJ010000410.1 GCA_934662525.1 uncultured Coriobacteriales bacterium
GTACGGCATCGAGCGCCTCGACCCGGTTGACTTCTTCTACCATGAGGAACGCGCCGCCAGCTTCACCATCGACCAGCAGATGTGGATGCGCGGCTACAACAACTCCGAAGAGGCCATGAACTGGTGCATCGACATCGTGCGCAGCAAGGACGTCGAGGTGTTCCTGGAGTCCGACAACCGCCTGGACAACGGCCCCGACTACGCCATCGGCTTCGGCGCCAAGGGCGACGACACCTCCAGCGCCTCCACCGGCCAGCAGAACGCCGTCGAGGCCATGGAGGCCTACGCCGTCGAGCAGGGCGCGACCGTCATCTATGACACCGTCGCCAAGCAGCTCGTGCGCGACGAGGAGTCCGGCCGCGTGACCGCCGTCATTGCCCAGAAGGCCGACGGCAGCTACGTGAAGTTCGTGGGCGCGAAGGGCATCGTCCTGGCCACCGGCGACTTCTCGGCAAACAAGGAGATGATCGCCAAGTACTGCCCGCAGGTGCTGCCGCTCGTGGGCGTCGAGGACGCCGAGACCGACTACAACCGCGGCTTCGCCCTCACGGGCCTGTATCCCGGCGACGGCCAGAAGATGGGCCTGTGGGTGGGCGCCGCCTGGCAGCACACCTCCGTCGCCCCGATGATGCAGGGCGCCTGGGGCGGGTCGTTTGAGCCCCTCGGCTTCCACCAGGGCCTCAACGTCAACATGAACACCGAGCGCTACCAGCGCGAGGACATCTCTGCCCCCTACGCGGCCAACCACCTCATCACGCAGCCCGGCCACGTCGCCTTCGGCATCTGGACGGCCAACTTCGCCCAGGCCATCGTGGACGCCGGCTATGAGTGGCGCACCTTCGGCAACCGCTACGAGACCCCTGCCGCCACGCCCGACGAGATGGTCGCCAAGTGGGACGACGGCGTCGCCCAGGGCAGCTACTTCAAGGCCGACACCCTCGCCGAGCTGGCCGAGCAGTGCGGTCTCGACGCCGACAAGCTCCAGGCCGTCGTCGACCGCTACAACGAGCTGTGCGAGGAGGGCGTCGACGAGGACTTCCATAAGGCCGCGCAGTTCATGATCCCGATCGAGCCCGAGGGCCCCTTCTACGCCGCACAGAACTACGCCATGATGATGACCGTGATGGGCGGCCTCAACACCAACTGCAACATGCAGGTGTGCGACGAGAACGACGAGCCGCTGCCCGGCCTGTTCAACGTGGGCCACATGACGGGCAACATGTACGCCAACAACTACAACTTCGCTATCCCCGGCAACTGCTACGGCATCAACTGCATCACCTACGGCTACCTGCTCGGCCACGACCTGGCCGACGGCAAGTTCGACGCATAAGAATTAGGCCGCGGCCCATCTGCGGGCCGCGCAACAGCAAGGCAAGCCCGCGCAGGGCGGCGCGCTTCCCAGCGAGGCGTGCCGCCCTTTTGTGCGCCGACGGCCTGCGCCCTCTTGTGGGATTCGGGTCAATCGCAAGGAGATGGAGCCTGCCCGGCCACACTTGCTTTCGGATTTCTATATCATCTACCAGCCCGTTAATCAAAAGTGCAGAAATCGCCAAGCAAATGTGCAGCACAAATCATGGTTATTCCCATCGAGGCTCCCTAGACTCTTTTCCCAAGGCGCGGCCGCAAGGCTCGCGCGGGGATGCGCCGCACATACGCGCGGGGCGCAAGGCATGGGGGAGATGCCGTGGGGGCAGGGGAGTGCCCGCGCGGTGCAGCGGGGCTATGCGCCTCCCTCTCCATGCCTCGTCGCTTCGCGCTCGCGGGGCGCATTGGAGAAGAGAGGGAAGGATAGCTATGAGCAACGATTCCACGGGCCGGGCACGCATCAGCCGCAGGTCGTTCCTCGCCATGTCGGGCCTGGTGGGCGCCGGCGTCGCGCTGAGCAGCGCGCAGGCCGCCCATGCCGATGACGCGGCCGGCGACGTCGAGGGCGCCACGATGGCCATGAGCGCCGCCGATGAGACCTCCAAGCTCGACTTTGACTGCGTCACCTGGAGCGCCTGTCATGTGAACTGCGGCAGCCGCTGCCCGCTCAAGGCCTACGTCAAAGACGGCACGGTCGTGCGCATCGGCAACGACAACGAGGGCTCTGACGAGTTCGGCCCCGGCAAGATCTACCAGATGCGCTCCTGCGTGCGCGGCCGCACGTCGCGCCAGCGCATCTACAACGAGGGCCGCGTGCAGCGCCCGCTCAAGCGCGTTGAGGGCACGAAGCGCGGCGAGGGCATCTACGAGGAGATTTCCTGGGACGAGGCCATCTCCCTCATCGCCGACACGATGAAGGAGATCAAGGACGAGTACGGCAACGACGCCTTCTACATCCAGTACGGCACCGGCGTCATTGGCGGCACCGTGTCGAAGTCCTGGGCGCCCGACAACACCATGTTCGCGCGCCTCATGAACTGCTGGGGCGGCTACCTGCGCCACTACTGCGACTATTCCACCGGCCAGATCACCTGGGAGCTGCCCCTGTTCAACGGCGACGCCTGGAGCAACAACGAGGTCACCGACCTGGTCAACTCCAAGAACATCGTGCTGTTCGGCAACAACCCCGCCAACACGCGCATGTCGGGTTCGGCCATGTGGTACCTCATCACGCAGGTGCGCCTGCAGAACCCCGACGCCAAGATCGTCGTTGTGGACCCGCACCTGTCCGACACGGCCGTCGGCGTGGCAAACCAGTGGGTTGCCATTCGCCCCGGCACCGACGACGCCCTGGTCGCGGGCATGATCCACTATCTCTACAC
>CAKUKJ010000411.1 GCA_934662525.1 uncultured Coriobacteriales bacterium
GGGCGGCTTCGCGCCCCAGGCCCGCGCCCACAGCGTAAAGGCGAGCCCTCCCGGCCGCACGCACGTGCCCCGCAAAAACGGAGAGCGCCTCGGAAACAGCCTTGCTGCCAGCGCAAACGCCCTCGAGCGCGACCGCCATCCCGTGCCTCCCCTCGCTCCCGCCGCCCGGGCGGGGTCAAAAACCTACACTTTTTTGACTTGGGTGAGGAATGGCGCGTTTCCCGTAACCATTGGTGCGCGACCTGGTGTTTCTCGGAGGGGGTTGTGCTATATTGCTTCCGTTTTGTAGGAGTCAAAAAAGTGTACATTTTTGACTTGGGAGTCCGAAGATGGACTCGGTTCTTTGCTCTCCATGCGCGCCTGCAGACACCCCTAAATATGACAAATTCAGAGGGGCCTGGAACGCGTCGACCCACAGCAATAAACATTGATTTAAATAAACCGAATGCTACAATGCATTCATATATGCATGCGATTTTTTAGGAGGATACGATGCCCGCACTTCAGATGCTCGACAACATTGTCCCCATCAGCGACTTCAGCCACGGGAAGAGCTCGGCGGCCTTCTCAAAAGTCAGCAACGAGAACCCTGTCGTCGTCCTCAAGCACAACGCCCCCGCATTCGTCATCGTGACACCCGAAGAATACCGCTCGGCTAAGGAAGCCGAAGAGGACCTCGACCTGCTCATGCTCGCAATCGAGCGCACCTCTAATACCAAGCTCGAAGACTGCATCCCGCTCGCCGACATCATGGGCAAATACGGCATCACCCAGCGAGAAATCGACGAGATGGATGAGGTCGAGTTCGAGTGAGCGATTACGAGGTCTTATACTATCCTGCCGCCGACGATGACATGGCCGCACTCGACAGCTCAAAGAGAAAGCTCGTCATCAAGGCTCTTGAGAAGGTCAAGGCGAACCCTTTGCCACAGACCAGAGGCGGCTACGGCAAGCCGCTCGGAAACAAGGCGGGGCTGAACCTAACCGGATACCTAAAGATCAAACTTCGGGGCAGCGGTATCAGGATCGTCTACCGCCTCGTGGAATCCAAGGGCAAGATGGCGGTCGTCATCGTGGGAGCCCGCGAAGACAACGAGGTGTACAAGATAGCCGCCAAGAGGGCGGCCGACTTCGAGGCGTGGCTGAACGGCAAGTTATAAACCGTGCATCAGTCTCATCCTACTGAACAAGACAAGGGGGCCGTCGCTTCCAAGTTGCCTCCCCCTTGTCTTTCGGCCTTCATGCAAGCAAAATCCTCACATTAACACGACTGCCTCCCCTGCCCTTACACCCCAAAGAGCGCTAGAATTGACCACCTGGCCCACAACACCCAAGGGAGGGTATCCTTGAACTGGGATTCAATGGTGATGGACGCCTCAAGCCGTCAAGCGTTCTCACGCGGCGAGAGGCTCGCATCCAAAGGCGCCGCAAGCAAAATGAGCGCTTCCAAGTCTGCCGACGGGGCGCGCCTCACGGTGGAGGGAGACGTCGAGGACGGATCGACAACCTACCACGCAACGGCGCAGATCGACCCCAAGAAGGGGGAGGTCACCTCGCACAGCTGCACATGCGGCAACACCGAGGGCGAGCTGTGCAAGCACGGCGTGTGCCTGCTGCTGTGCTACCAGGACATGAAACCGGCCGCCGCTGCCGCGCCCAAGGCGGCGTCCGCAAGCGCAACGGCGCCCACGAATCCCGCCGCAACCGCAGCGGCCAAGGCGGCGCCCCAGGCGGCGTCTGCCCTCAAGGCCCAGACCGACAAGGTGCTCGACCAGATGCGCGCCGGACAGCCCGGGCGCCTGGCGGCCCTAGGGGCCGGCACGCAGGTGCGCGAGAGTCAGACCTCTCCGCAGATCTCGAACCTCGTCTTCGCCTACTCCAACGCCGCGCAGACCCTGCCCGACATGGCGGGCACGAACCGGCCCCACCCCGGGCCCTCACGGGAGATCGCCGACGTCGAGGTCACCATCATCCCCAAGACATGCCGCAGCGCAACCAGCGGATCGGAGCGCACGAACGCCTGGGAGGCCACGCTCAAGGTGCGCTCGGGCAAGGTGTCCTACGCCGTGCGCAGGCTAGACGAGGCCGTGAGCGCCTGGGAGCGCGAACAGCTCTACGCCTACGGCAAGGAGCTTGAGTTCGTGCACACCCACGACGCGTTCACCCGCCGCGCCAACGACGCCTTCGCCGTGTTCGCCCGCGTGCTGCACACCCAGCAGGCCTCGCGCATGCGCCAGGCGGGCTACTGGGCGAGCGGCAACGACGCGGTGTCACGCACGGTGGGCCTGGCAGACGCCGACGTGGCCGACCTGCTCGACGCCTACATGGGCGCGAAGGTGTTCTACGAGCCCAGCACCGGCGACCCCAACAAGCCTATCCAGCTCGACGTGCTGAGCGGCGACCCCGAACTTCCCGTGGGGCTGGAGAAAGGCGCGCGCGGCGGCTTCGACCTCGTCATGCCCTCCGGCGCCAACTGCGTCATCGACGACAGGCGCATGTACCTCATCATCGACGGTCGCGCCTGGCGCTGCTCCGACGACTTCCGCGATCAGATGGCGGGGCTTTGCCGCGCGCTTCTGCCCTGCGAGTCGCCCTTCCACATCCGCCTCAAGGACATGCCGGGCTTTTGCGCGGCGGTGCTGCCCGCCATCAAGGCCTACGCCACCTTCGAATGCGACGAGAACCTCGACGACGTCACTCCCCCGCCTGCCGAGATCAGCTTCAAGATGTCCATCCGGGCAGGCC
>CAKUKJ010000412.1 GCA_934662525.1 uncultured Coriobacteriales bacterium
CCAAGAAGGTCGTGAAGGTGTCGCGGGGCGTGGCCACGTACGCCTACGAGGTCGGCTCCGAGACCACGACCAAGACGACGAGCAGCGGGACCGCCGAAGGCGGCGGCGGGCACGCGTACCTGGCCGGCAAGGGCCTGAAGCTGAGCAATTACACCTTCAGCGCGGAAGTCGATTCCGAGGCTTTGGCGGCGGTGGAGGCCAAGGCCGAAAAGGCCGCGACCGACGCTTCGAACTCCTTGCAGACCTGGGCGCAGGCCGGCATCGCCATGGGCGAGGTCTCCACGCTCGCGGAAGGCGCGAAGGCCACCGCGTCGCTTTCCGGCGAAGGCCTGAAGAAGACGCTGACGCTGGGCATCCCGCGCGGCGCGACGGGCATCCAAGGCCCCAAGGGCGAGACCGGCGCCACCGGCGAGCGCGGCCCGCAGGGATTGCAAGGCCCGCAAGGCGACGTCGGCCTGCAGGGCGAGATCGGCCCGCAAGGCCCGAAGGGGGCCACGGGGGCGCAAGGCCCCAAGGGCGATACGGGCGAGCAAGGCCCCCAGGGCATCCAGGGAAAGCAAGGCCCGCAGGGCGTCCAGGGCGAGACGGGGCCGCGCGGCCCGCAGGGATTGCAGGGCATCCAAGGCCCCAAGGGGGACACGGGCGAGGGCTTCTCCATCTCGAAGGTTTACGCCAGCTACGAGGCCATGCAGGCGGGATGGGCGGCCGACGGCGTGAAGGCCGGCGGCTTCGCCGTCATCGGCTCGGACGTGGAGGACCCGCACAACGCAGAGCTTTACGTTAAGGGCGCGAGCGGCTACTCGCTCATCGCGGACATGAGCGGCGCCACGGGCGTGAGGGGCGAGCAAGGCCCGGTCGGAGCGCAAGGCCCGGCCGGCGCGACGGGCGCGGCCGGCGCCATCGGCCCGCAAGGCCCGAAGGGAGCGACGGGGGCGACAGGCCCGCAAGGGCCGCAAGGCCCGGCCGGCGCGACCGGAGCCACTGGCGCGAAGGGCGCGACCGGGGCGACTGGCCCGCAGGGCGTCAAGGGAGAGCAGGGCGAGCGCGGCCCGCAGGGCATCCAGGGGCCGAAGGGCGAGAAGGGCGACCGCGGCGATTCGGGCGTGACCGCGCCCCTGTCCGGCTTCTTCTCGCTCACGGTGGACGGGGACGGGAACCTCTGGTCGCACGTCGCCGACGGCGGCGCCGCGCCGCCGCTCTCATACGACCCGTCCACAGGCGAGCTTTACTACGAGATAGGTGGGTGACGATGGCGAAGTTCCTGGTCGGCAACATCAAGGGGCCGAAGGGAGACAAGGGCGCGACAGGCCCGCAGGGCGCGACCGGCGCGAGGGGCGCGACCGGCGCCACCGGCCCGCAGGGGCCGAAGGGCGAGACGGGCGCGACGGGGCCGCAGGGTCCCACGGGCAAGCAGGGCCCGACGGGGCCGACCGGCCCCGCAGGCTTGCAGGGGCCGCAGGGCATCCAGGGGCCCAAGGGCGACACGGGGCCGCAGGGGCCGACGGGCGCCCAGGGCCCGAGCGGCGGCAGCATAGCCGACACGCGCAACGACAACCAGCCGCCGAGCTGGTACATGGCGAACCACCCGAAGGAGACGGTGGTCGAGTTCAAGTATATGGACGTGATCGGCGTGTCGAATTTTCCTGGCGCAAGCGGCCAGACGTACGCGGTTCTTGTCACATTCGTCCCGTGGCAAGACAGTAGCGGCGGCTACCCGAAGCAGGTGGCGATTTTCGCCGGCGAGATGTACTGGCGGCACGGCACCTCGGACTCGGCGTGGTCTGTGTGGCGGCACATACTCGACTCAGACGACCCTGGAAGCGTGTGGGCCATGGCCCATCGCGTCGGCGAGTACGTCGAGACCGACGGCTCGTTCAACCCGAACGATTACGGCGGCGAATGGAAGATGGTGCCGAGCGTAGGTCCGTACACATGGCTGAGGACGAAGTAGAGGAGACAAGCATGGCGAAGACCGACAACATCACGCGCTACACCTGCGACCGCTGCGGCGAGAGCGCGTACCTTCAGCAAGGCGCTGCGGCCGCCGGCGACTGGCGCGAGGTCGAGCGATACGACCAGTACGGCAGCAAGGCGAGCAGGCTGCTCTGCAAGGCATGCACGGACGAGTACAAGAAGCTCGCGGCGCAGCACGATGCGGCGTTCCAGCAGTTCATGAGCAACGCGAAGGAGTAGTAAATGGCATTCGAGATCGTGGACGGCATGACCGGCACCAAGCACATCAGCTCCGACGACCTGGCCGCGCTCAACACCGCGACCGTCGGCAAGGCGAGCTGCGTGCTGGATTACGGCAACGACTTCTCGCTGACGATGGCCAGCGCAAACGCGGCCACGCTCGGCACCGGCGTGGGCATGGTCGGCGGCAAGCGCTTCTGGAACCAGGCGGCCACATCGCTCACAATCCAATCTGGCACGCAGGGCCAGAAGCGCAACGACCTGGTGGTCGCGCGCTACGCAAAGACGAGCGCGGGCATCGAGAGCATCACCCCCGTGGTCGTCAAGGGCACTCCGACCACGGGCACCCCGGCCGACCCAGCCACGACCGCCAACGACCTGAAGCTGTGGCGCGTGCCGCTCAACGGCATCACCGTCGGCACGCCCGTCAAGCTCTTCAGCCCCGTCACGCCTTTGGCCACGCTCGGGGATTCCGTATCCCGAGTCGATGGCTGGGCAGTGGTAAGGCTCAATGGCGTGGCAATCGCCGTGAAGACGATCACGGC
>CAKUKJ010000413.1 GCA_934662525.1 uncultured Coriobacteriales bacterium
GCGGGGGATGAGCGCGCACTCGAAGTCGTCGCGAAACGGGCTGGTAGGCCCGCATTCGGGCATGGGGTCCTCGCCGTAGAGCGCGGGGTCGCAGTCGTATCCGCCGGGGATGACAAAGCCGTCGAACGCGTCGACGAGCCGCACGAGGGAGCCTGGCCCGCAGGGGCCGGGCAGCATGACGGGGATGCCGCCTGCCTGCTCGATGGCCTTGAACAGCGGCATCTGCGCGTACACCGTCGCCCCGTCGCGCTTCGTCGCGCGGTCTTCCGTGCGCGGTGCCACGCCGATGAGCGGCCGCTTTGCCGTCCAGTTTTTGATTGCGTCCATGCCTTTGCCAACCCACCCTCTCGTTTTGCGTCCAAGCCCGCATAGTGTGCCACGAGATTAAGACGAGCGTGTTACGAAGGCGTGGAAGCCACCGAGGAACGTTGGTAGAAGAATGGGAGCACGTGGAACCTCATCCAGCAGCTTGGTAATGCAGCTCGCTTGCCGGTATGACCATCGGCATGGTGGCTTCCTTGTGCGCAGAGCCGTTTGACCTGCTAGTCCACAAGGTCGCTTATGCGAATCTCAAGTGCGTTGTCCCAAATGCCCACGGGGACGGGTTGGTCGAAGGAATAGTGGGCTGCCCAGCCTTTCTCCGAATCGTAGCGGTAGACAATGGTCTGATTTTCCATTGGGTCGACGATCCAGTACTCGCGCACGTGTGCCTGTTCGTAGCGGGCGGCCTTGATGAGATAGTCCATCCTGCGGCTCGATGGTGAGACAACCTCAATCACAAGGTCGGGCGCGCCTTTGCAGCCGTCGCTGACGATTTTTGATGAATCGCAGATAACGCTGACATCCGGTTCGAGGTAGGTCGTGTCATCGTCGAAGAGATTGACGGCGAAGGGCGCGGGAACGACCTTGCAAGGGCCGTTATGGGCATCGACATAGTTTGATAGACGCTGCACCAGGCGCGCGACAATCAATTGATGCCTGTAACTCGGCGGGGCCATGTCGTAGAGCTTGCCGTCGATAAGCTCGGCCCGCTTTCCGTCGGGCAGGTTCCAATAGTCCTTTGCCGTGCACACGCTTGAATCGGTGTAGGTATCGACTTTGGGCACTGGCATGGCGCACCTGCTTTCGACGTTGTCTGATTGCGCGCAAGTATACTCGAATCGAGGTGCCAGAGAACCATTTGCGTCTATTCCTGCGCTACGTCTTCGACGGTAGTCGTTATTCTTGTGAAGTCATATGAGTAGGCGAGATATGTCTGCAAATCGCCAGTGTTAGGCATCTCATGCAAGAAGGCTGGCTACTTAGCCGGTGAATCGTCGCATCGGGTTGCGGCGTTCATCTTGAATCCATTCGATGTAGACCGTGCCTCCTCGAAGTTCACGGTCAAATATGTAATAGATGCCATAATGGCTTACATATGTTACAAGCACCTCATGGTCGGGGTGAGTCGCGGGGTATTCAGGGTCGTAGTGAGTCCCCATCTCGGGAAAGGTCTGAAGCGCCTGAAGCCTCTGTGCCACCGCCTTAGCGCCTGATCGAGTGGGAATTTCAAGCAGTGCGTTTGTGGCAGTCTCAGATAGGATGACAGCAGCACTCATAGCTTTCCCCATCGCGACTCAAGGCTGGTTAGGGCGTCGCTGAGAGCCACTGTTTTACCTGCGGCAATATCTGCATGCCCGCGCTTTATGCCGTCTTTGATTTCAAGTGCGTGCCGCACGTGCGCGGTCTCTATCGCAGCCATGCGGTCGTATTCGTCTGCATCGACGAGGACCACGCTTTTGTAGCCGCGCCGCGTGAGGTAGATGGGTTCCTTGGTCTCCATGGCGTGATTGACGAGCTCTGCGCCGTTTCTTTGTAGCTCGCTTACCGGTATGACCATTGGCATGGTAACCTCCTTGTGCGTAGAGCCGTTTTGTTATACAGTCTAGTATGTATTTGATTGCATAACAAGAGAAGCAACCAAGGTGCGGTTGCACCTGAACAAGCCAGCCAGAGGAGAAACGCAAAAAGGCCGGGCGCCCTTGGATGCTGGGGTGCCCGGCCTTGAAGTTCGGCCTGTTGGCCGGCGTGCCGCCGTATGCAGCAGGCCGTCCTTGGGGGAGGAACGTGCTTGCGGGCCTTTAGGCCAGCTCGGCGGCGGAGGCGCCGGCGACGCGGCCGAAGGTGATGACGTCGGCGATGGCGTCGGAGCCCAGGCGGTTCGTGCCATGGATGCCGCCCGTGACCTCGCCGGCTGCGAACAGGTTGGGCACGGTCTCGCCGGTGGTCTTCACGACCTGGGCGTCAGTGGTGATGTGCACGCCGCCCATGGTGTGGTGCACGGAGGGCACGACGCGCTGCAGGTAGTAAGGCGCCGTCTCGAACTTGTTCATGTCAGAACGGTAGTTGAAGTCGGCGTCCTCGCCCTTGTCGCACATCTCGTTCCAGTGCTCGACGGTCTTCACGAGCTCGTCGGCGTCGACGCCGGCAGCCTCGGCGACCTCCTCGAGCGTGTCGCCCTTGAAGAGCGTACCGAGCTCGGTGTTCATCTTGACCTCGCCGGGGTGGTTGTCGAGCAGGCCGGTCTCCTCAACGCCGGCCTCGTCCCACAGCAGGTAGGCGTAGGCACCGGTCTGGGCCTTGATGGCGTTGGAGATGACGTCGCGGCGCTCCAGCTCCTCCACGAAGCGGTCGCCCTCCTCGTTCACGAGGATGCCGCGGTCCATGAGGCGCATGTCGCAGATGTAGAGCAG
>CAKUKJ010000414.1 GCA_934662525.1 uncultured Coriobacteriales bacterium
GGATTTCCCCATTGCCGTCGAGGTGGCCGACGTCGCCTCGTTTGACGACGGCACGTTCGGCTATGTCCTCAAGCTCACGTTCAACCGTGTGGACGGCGAGCAGTTCGTCAAGTATTTCCAGCTAACCGCCAGCCCCAGCGACGAGAGCGTCTTCGGCTGGGTGCTCACGCAGGTTTTGACCGACTCGAGCCTGAGCGGGTACTTCGGCGAGTAGGCAGCTGCGGGCCTCGGTCCCGCATCGCATAGAAAAACCGCGCCCCGGCCCCTCATCCTCGAGGTGCCGGGGCGCGGCCGTTTTGATGTGTACCAGGGAATGAACCACGCTCAGGCGGCTTCCTGGGCGCAGCTTCGCCTACGCCGTCTGGCCCATCGTCCAGGTCGTCGTCGTGCCGAAGTACTCGTCAAACGCGCTGCGGTCGTACATGTCGCTCGTCAGCTCGTTGGCCTGCCCCATCGTGAAGTCGCTGCCGTAGGAGCCGTCGACTGTGACGGTGACGCTCGAGGTGCCCTGCACCACGGTCTGCCCGCCCGCGACGACGCTCACCGCGTTGCCCTCGGCATCCACGATCGCGCCGCCTGCGGCCACGTTGAGCGCGCTCACATGGGCGTCCGCCGTGACGGTCCAGGTGGAGCTTGCGTCCACGTTCACGCTCAGCGGGGCGTCGACGGTGGCACCGTTGGCGTTGTCCTCGATGCCAGCCGAGCCGCTCCATATGCTGCCGTTGAGCAGATAGAGGTTGAGCGTCGAGGTGGTGTCGGCGCATACGTCGCCTGCAAGCTGCTGGTTTGTGGCCGTGAAGTTCACCTGCGCGCCGTTTGAGCCCGGCGTGCCCCAGTTGTTCGCGTCGTTGCCGGCAACATAGGCCAGCTTGTTGGAGGCGGAGTCAAAGTCGAGCTCGGTGTTGCTGAGCACCACGTTTGCCTGCGTGTTTGTGAAGTAGAACATCGCGCCGCCGCTGATGGCGCTCTTGAGCGTGGAGTCTGCCGCCTGGAAGGTCGCGGACTCGCCCGTGGTGGCTTCGGCGTCGCCCGAGGTGGACTGGTAGATGATGACGCCGTTGGCGACGGGGTCGGAGCCTGTGAGGCCCGTGTTGGTGCTCTCAAGCGTGCAGCCGTGGATGAGGATGGTGTTGAGGCCTTCCATGCCGGCGATCTGGCTGGCGGACGCCGTGCCGTTGACCCCGCTCACCTGAATGTTGCCTGTGGAGTAGAGAAGGGGGGAGCCCGAGCCGGCCGTGGAGAACGTGCCGTCCACCACGGAGATGGTTCCGCCGCCGCGGTCGGTCGCCACTGCCGCGCAGTGGTCGCCCTGCGTGGAGATGTCTACCTGCGAGGCCACGATGACGCCCGCGTAGGTGGCGTCGAGGCCTCGCGAGTTGCCTGCCGAGGTGTCGATAGAGCAGCCGTTGACGAACGCCGTGGCAGAGTCGGTGGCAAAGACGCCGTTCGACCCCTCGCTTGTGGCAGACAGTGCGCAACCGTCGAGCACCACCTGAGAGCCCTCGTTGACGGCGAGAGCGATGGAGTTCGCGCCGTAGAAGTTGCAGCGGTCGCCGTCGGTGTCGTCGCCGGATTTCGAGATGGTGCAGTCTTGCAGCACGGCGGTGCCGGCGTTTTGGGCGAGCACGGCGTTCTGGTCGGTCTCGGTTGCCTCGATCGTCTCGCCCTGAGCGTCGTTCTCCGCGCCGTCGGCCGTGAAGGCGGCGGTGTAGGCGCCCGTGTAGTCGTAGGTCATCGTGTCGGCGCCCGGCGCGCCGCCCATGCCGCCGTCGGGCTGTCCGCCTGCGGGAGGCTCGCCGCTAGGGCCGCCCTGGCCGCCTTCGCCGCCGCCGGGCATGTCGGGGGGCGTGCCGCCTGCCTGGTCGGCAAGCGCGAGCGCGGGCAGGGCGAGGCCGGCCGCGCTCAGGGCGCACGCTGCGGCGCAGGCGAACTGCCTGCGGGAGATGTTTCCAAAGGCAGGGGCGTTCTTGCTGGTTGAGGTTGCGTTCATCATGATGCTCGCTCCTTTCAACGGGTTATAAGCACACGCGTTCGGCAGGGCCGAGTCTTTCCCGCCGAACAACCCATACACTACGCCGGCCCCCTGCACCCTCCCTGAAAGCCCGCCCCACTCAACAATCCCCCCGCAACGCTTATGCGTTTTCAGGTTTGTGCGACACGGCGCGACTTATGACTGCCTGACAATATTCCTATGAAAAAGAGCAATCGAATAACTAAATTCATAGGAATATTGTTATTCAATTGACGTTTCTCATAGGAATATTCTATGCTAAGACACGGCAGACAGCTCTTTTTAAGAACGTGATGTGGGGGCCTTCATATGCATAGAACCATTCTTGATGCTTTTGCCAAATGGAAGGACGCCCCCACGCGAAAGCCGCTTGTCATCACGGGCGTGCGGCAGTGTGGCAAGACGTATGCGATGAGTGAGTTCGGCAGGTCGCATTTTAGTGACGTTGCCTACATCAACCTCGAGCGCGATTCCTTGGCTTCGTCTGTTTTTGAGATGTCGCTCGACCCCGAAAAGATTGTCACAAGCCTGTCCGCCGTCTCTCTTGGGAGGCAGATAGTCCCAGGTAAGACGCTGCTGATTTTGGATGAGATTCAGGCCTGTCCCAAGGCTCTGACGTCGCTCAAGTACTTTTGCGAGGACCTGCCGGGCCTGCACGTCATGTGTGCGGGGGTCGCTTCTCGGTGTGGCGCTTACGCATGAGAGCATCTCGTTTCC
>CAKUKJ010000415.1 GCA_934662525.1 uncultured Coriobacteriales bacterium
CGTCAACGGTGACGGTGACGGTGACGTCGGAGGAGATACCCTTCGAAGAGCCGGTGTAGGTGCCGGGCACATACGTGGCGGCGGCCTCCTCGGCGATGGCGGAGGTGGCGGCGACCGTCATGGCGGCGGCAGCGCCGGCGCCGGCGACCTTGAGGAAGCTCCTGCGGTTCAGTTCCATGATACGCACTCCTTAATGTGGAATGCCCGGCCGCGCCGATGCGCGACATGCGGGCGTTGCGTTGGGCCCGGGGGCGAGGTTGTGCTCGCATATGCAGCCATGCACATGTGGTCGAACCAACAACGCCACCCCGGCGGGTACAACTCGAAAGATATGCCGAGCGGGCACGTGCTAGAATCGCACATCGTTGGTATTTCGCTCGCGACGCCCCGGATACCTAAAGATGCCGAGGAGTAGCAACTATTTGGTATGGACGGCCTTTACCTGGTCGTTTACCGTATGGATGCAGCGATTCAGATGAGAGAGGTTGAGCATTGGGTTCCACACACACTCGCAAGCTGGCCCATGCCGTGGCGTTCGTATGCTTCTTCGCCACACTGCCCATCTACTCGCCCAACATCGTCGCCCTCAACTCCGCCGGCGTGCCCGAAGTCACCAGCTGGTTCGCCCGAGGGGTTCTTGCCTTCGCCTTGATCAGCTCGGCGCTTTTCATAATGAGGGGGCGCGAAGGGAGTGCCTTGCGGCGGCGAGCCCGAACCAAGGACTCAACAACCTCCCACGGCCCGCGAAACGGCGCGGCGCACGCCCCCCGCAATTCATCCGACCTGTCGGCCCTTCCAGTCGGGCGCCTCCACCGCATGTCCCCCGTCGCCTATTGCGTTGGGGGTATCGGCTATACCGCGCTCGTTGCCTTGGGATCCGGCGTCTCCTCCCCCGTCGTCGACGCGCTCGGCGTCCTGTGCTCCGCCCTCTCGGGCCTCTCGGTCGTTCCCCTATGCGTTGCATGGTCAAAGGTGTTTTCCCACGAGAGGCTCATGAGCCTCGTTGTGCTGTGCGGCACGGGCATTGCGGCGGCGGCACTTGCCAACCTCGGGGTTTCCGCCCTTCCTGTGCCCGCGTCATATGCGGCGCATGCGCTTCTGCTGACCGTAGGGTCATTCGCCCCGGCGGCTTTCGCGCGCACCGACGCGCCTGACGACGATGCCGTGCTTGCGCCGTCAGGCGTCCCAACCCATCTGAGCCTGAGCCCGTTTGCCTCCGTGATGGGCACCCCGCTGCTCGGCATCGCGGTGTCATCGTTCGTCATCGGCATCGCGCCCACCACTGTTTTTTCCGGGCACATCGACACGCAAGTGGCGGGATCCATCGCAGCCGGCGTCGTCGTGGCGCTTGTATACGTGCTCGCGCGCAAGAAACCCATCCCCGCCTCGGCTCTCATCCAACGTCTGCTTATCCCAGTGGCGGCAGCCGTCGCCCTTGCAATCTGCTCGTTTCCCGTCGACGGGCAAGACATGCGGCTCATCGTCTCGTACGCGCTCTTTTCGCTGGTAGGAGCCTTGGCGCTCGCGATGGGGTGCGGCATCTCGAATGCCCGGGAATTTTCGCGTGAGGCGGTCTTTTCCACCATCGTCGGGGTGTACTGCATCACTGCGGTGATAGGCCTTGCGGCAGGGACCCTGTTCACCGACACGACGGTCTACCATTCCAAAGTGGTCATCGCCCTCATGGCGGCCTATGGAGCCTTCGCCATCGCAACGGCCTGTCTGAACGCCATCAAACCCGCCGGCGAAGCAACCGACGACGAGCTTCTCATCGGAATGGGCGACGCAGGACGCGGCACAGGCGCCGCAGCCGGCAAACCGGGGCAGGCACGCAAGGACGGTGCGATACCGAGCCTTCCGACGAGCCACGACACAATCGGCGACACCCCAGAGTCCTCCACGCCTATCGAAACCCGGGTCGAGCTGCTTGCGGCGCGGTTTGCCCTCACACCGCGCGAGGCCGAGATTGTTCGCATTCTGGGCCGAGGGCATGGATGCTCCTATGTGGCCGAGACCTTGCTTATCTCCAAGTCAACCGTATACACGCATGTACGCAACGTCTACCGCAAGCTCGGCGTCTCCAACCACGACGAGCTTATCGCGAAGATTTACGAGCAGGGGTAGCAAGGGCAGGCCCTCACTGGTGGGCGCTCCTGTGAGACCTTCGAAAAGACTGGCCCACAGTGCGATTTCACCTGGCTTTTTGTTGCAGCGCCGGGTACATAGCTCATAGACACCCGTTTTCTGTGCCAGGCAACGCACCCCATTACCGGGCTGCGCGCCGGGCCGCAAAGGAGGCATCACATGTGCACAGGCATTCGTTTTACCGGTAGCAACGGCACCATGTACTTCGGCCGCAACCTCGACTGGAGCACGTCATACGGCGAGCATCTGGTGGTTGTGCCGAGCGGCTGCATGCTGCCCCAGGCGTTCGACGACCCCCGCTGCGGCGAGCACTGCGTCATGGGCGTCGGCATCGTCGCCGAGGGGATACCGCTCTACTTTGACTGCGCCAACGAGCCCGGCCTCGCCGTGGCCGGGCTCAATTTCCCGGGATACGCGCACTATGCCGACACCCCCGTCGCAGGCAAGACGAATGTGGCGGCCTATGAGTTCCCCCTGTGGGTGGCGCGCCGCTTCTCCAGCGTTGACGAGGTCGAGAAAGCCCTGGCAGACACCGTTATCGTCGCCAAGCCCGTCAACGAGAGCTACCCTGTTTCCATG
>CAKUKJ010000416.1 GCA_934662525.1 uncultured Coriobacteriales bacterium
GCGCAGGGCTATGCGGTTGGCCACGTTGGCGCGGATGAGGCCTGTCACGATGTCGGCGCGGGGGGTCTGCGTCGCGATGACAAGATGGATGCCTGCGGCGCGTCCCAGCTGGGCAACGCGAACGATCGAGGCCTCAACGTCCTTCTTGGCGACCATCATGAGGTCTGCCAGCTCGTCGATGACGACGACGACGCACGGGAGCGTGGCGAGGTTCGTGTCCTGGCCCTCCCCGCGCAGCCTGTTCACAAGCGAGTTGTAAGAGGCCAGGTCGCGCACGCCCAGGTTGGAGAACACGCGATAGCGCCTGTCCATCTCGGTCACCGCCCATTGAAGGGCCGCTGCGGCTTGCCGGGAGTCGGTCACGACGGGCATGGCCAGATGCGGGATGCCCGCGTACTCGCTGAACTCGACCTGCTTGGGGTCTACGATGATGAGCCGCAGCTCTTCGGGTGTGTCGCGCATGAGCATCGACAGGATGATGGAGTTGACCGTAACGGACTTGCCCGAACCCGTCGTGCCTGCAATGAGCAGGTGAGGGAGCTTGCCGAGGTCGGCATGTACGGGCTTGCCCCCGGCGTCAAGGCCCACCGCGAAGTCGAGCGGCCCCCCTGTCACACAGGGCAGCACGTCGCCGAACGCCACGTTGCGTCGCGCGCCGTTGGCAACCTCGACGCCCACGTAGTTCGTGCCCGCCACAGGAGAGTAGATGCGCACGCTTGTAGCCGCCAACGTGCGTGCGATGTCGTTCTCAAGCTCCGAGATTTTTTTGACGCGCACGCCTTTGCCCGGGCACAGGCGATACGTCGTGAAGGTAGGCCCCTCCACCCAGTCGACGACGCGGGCATCAACGCCGAACTCCGCCAACGCCGACTGAAGGGCGGCGGCCGTCTCCTCGGCATCCTCAGAATGCTCGGCCACGAAGCCCCGTCCGCCGTTCGACCTTTTCGCGAGCGTCACGGGCGGGAGTTCATAGGGTCGGTCGTTGCTGGGGGCCGAATCGATTTCTCCGTCGTCGCCTGCCAACGCGGTTGTGGCCTGGCGGGGCGGGGCGAGGCGTTCGGCTGCCTGGGCCACGACGCTTTCGGACGCAGCTGATGCGGCGAGATGTGGGCGTGCGTCCGTTTGTATAGCCTTTTCCTGGCCCACCACGGTGCCGTGCGGGTCGTCCCACGGCAGCTCGTAGGCAGGGGCGTCAATGATATCGGGTTGGACTTGCGCTTGGACGCTCCCAGCCTTGTCGGCTGTTGCTTCCACATCGTCTTCTGTCGCGATGGCCTGTGTTGCGTGCGCGCCTTGTATAGCCCTTGTGGGCTGTGCGGCCCGGTCGGGACGACCCGGCACCTCGGTGGAGCGCTTAGACGCGCGCGCGATTTCGAAGGCATCCAAATCCTGGTTGTTTGCGGAACCGGCAGAAAAGACAGCCTCGTCCTCAGCTTGCTGGGTATCGCACGCGTTGTCATCCCTTGCGCAATCTGGCCTTCCCATCCGCCGGGCCGTGTCACAACGGGCCTCGGCGAACGCCTCCTCGTCGTAGTAGAGGGGCGCGCCCGGGATGACGCCGGGAACGAGGTTGTCGGCCGTGCCGTCGCCCAAATCGTTGGGGTCGAACTCATCTCGCTTCCACTCGTCGGCTGGATCCCACCAGCCGGACGAGGCGCGGCGCGTCCTCTTGTTGACGAGGGACTGCGGTGGTTGGGGCAGCGACTCGTCAAGCACGAACTGCGTACCTCTGGAGTGCGTGCAGGGTGCCTGCCTCCGCAGGGAGGCGAAGGCCTGCTCTTGCGATTGGGCATGCTCCCCCAGCGCATCGTCATTTTGCGCGAGGCGCTCATCGCCGCCGCCAAGGCCTTCGTAGGCGTCATCGAGCAACGTCGTCTTTGACGCGGATGCCACGCCTGCGCGTGCCATGACGGAGGCCGGGGGCATGACAGGCAAATCGTCGAGGTCGACGTCGTCCTGGTCAAAGGGGATGACCGTCGTCATCGCCCGGCCGGGCGTCTGTGCAAACGACTCAGAGCGAGGGGCCGAGCGCGGACGGCGCGGGCCTTCCGGGTCGAACAAGACGGTGGGCGTGTAGTCTTCGGGCAGCTCGTCTTCATAATAGTCGGGCCCGTTGTCATACCGACGGGCGGCACGCTGGTCGCGGGAGGCGCGGCGCTCCATGCTTCGGGCCCGCGCCTGCTGGTGACGCGCGCGGGCTTGAGCCACGACCGAGGAGAGGTCGAAGCCGATGATAATGAGGCCGGCGACGCCAAGGCCGACCGTCACAATCAAGCCTGCGCCTTGCCCAAAGAGCGACAGGAGCACCCATGCAAGGCCGTTACCGACATAGCCGCCGCGTGCCCGCAGGTTCTCGATGCCGAAGAGTCCGGCAGGGTCTTCCGTGCAACCCGGCGTCGTCATGCCGAAGCCCACCATGACCGCAAGGGCCACAAGCAGGAGCCCCGCGATGACGCGTGCGGGCACAAAGCTGACGCGCTGGGTGAAGATGGTGACCGACCAGGCTATGAGCGCGATGGGCACGAGTATGGCGCCGACGCCGAGCAGCGTGTGCAGAAACGCGTCGACCCCCTGGGCAAAGATGCCCGAGGTGGGCGCCAGCACGAAGACGAGCAAGGCCATGCCGATGACCGCCACGACGACGCCCGCGATCTGCTGGCGCATGTCGTAGTCGAGCAGCGCCTCGCGAGGCTGAGGTTGTGCAGCCGCCGCTGCCGGGC
>CAKUKJ010000417.1 GCA_934662525.1 uncultured Coriobacteriales bacterium
GTTCACGGGCAACAGCCTCATGGTGATGGGCGCCATGTCGCACCGTTTCTCGTGGGGCGCCCTTGCCAAGAACTGGGTCGTCGTGTGGCTTGGCAACCTCGTCGGTGCGCTCGTGCTTGTGGGGATCATCGCCGCATGCGGTACCTGGGGCATGAACGGCGGCGCCGTGGGCGACACGATGGTCTCCGTCGCGGCCTCCAAAGCGGGACTCCCCTGGCTCACCGCGTTTTTCCGCGGCATCATGTGCAACGTGCTTGTCTGCCTGGCCGTATGGATGGGCTTTGCGGGCAAAAGCGTCATCGACAAGATCTTCACCTGCATCTTCCCGGTGATGGCCTTTGTGGCGTGCGGCTTTGAGCACTGCATCGCCAACATGTTCTTCTTGCCCATCGGTACCCTGGCTCTCTCCAACGGGTATGGGGCCTCCGTCGCCGGCGCGGCCGACGTCCTCACGCTGGGCGGTATCGCCTCCAACATCTCGGCGGCCACCCTCGGCAACATCGTGGGCGGCGCCGTCTTCGTGGGCCTGCTCTACTGGTTCGCCTACCGCAAGAAGGCTGAGAAGTAAGAACGGGTCGCCTACAGCCCCAGCTTGTCCTGCACTTCACCTCTGCTGTGGATGCCCAGCTTCTGGTAGACCGCGTGCGTGTGCGACTTCACGGTGGAGTTGCTGATGCAGAGGGCCTCCTCTATCTGCTGGGCCGTCATGCCTTGGGCGAGCAGCACGAGCACTTCTTCCTCGCGTCTGGTGAGGCCGCAGTCAAAGGCGATCTGCGAACAAGCCTGCCTCACCTCGGCCCCCTTGTCGGGTGCGCGTGCCGCCGTGCACCCGGCGACGCCGTGTCGGTTGCGCCCCATGTAATCTCGTCAGAGCGGTGCCAGCTGAGCGCAACATAGCATACGGTGAGGGCGAGGGCCATTCCGGCCATGAGCAACACGAGCTTGTCGCGCTCCCATGGCCCCCCGGCAAAGGCGAGCATGGCACCTGCAAGCGACGCAAGGCTGCCTGTGGCCTTCGCAAGCCCAAAAAGATAGAGCGCGCTCGTGCCGTAGCGAAAGGCGACGTTGCACAGCACCGCGGCGATGAAGACGCCGAAAAGCGTATCTCCGGTATGGGTGAGCAGCGTGGCGGGTATGCCCCATATGCCGGCGCTCAAAAGCAGGCCAAAAAGGCCGGCGAGCGTGAGCGGGAACGCGATGGCGCACAGGGGCCACAGATTGAAGCGCATGGTGCTTCGGCGCAAGGCCACCGCAAGCACGGCAAGGCACGCCAGCACGCCGAAGGTCGCCCATGTGCGGTCCTCGGCGGGCAGCACGTCGCGCGCGAAGACGTTGGCAAGCGTGAACGTCGCCATGAGGCAGACCGGCGCAAGGGGGAAGCGAGTTTGGCGCGTGCCGACCGGGTCCCTCGTCTCGCTCATGTCGCCGTTGTCCCTCTCCGCCTCGCAGGCCCCTTCTTTCTCTATTGATGCTCGTGCCCTTTCCAACAGGCAAATCGACACAATCGGCAAGACGGCTATGACAACAAGGGACGCTAGAAGAGGCGCCTGCAGGCTCATGACAAGGGAGAGCAGGGCCTGAAGCACGTTTGCGGCCAAGAAGAGCACGGTCATGCGGCGCAAATCGAGGCGCGCATACAGCTCGATCCACGCCATCCACAGGACGCTCGGGGCGATGCTCCCCACAGCGCTATAGGCAAGGTGGGCCATGGGCACAAGAGCCGATGCGCCGCCGACAATCACGGCCCCCTCGATTGCAGCCTCCGCAACGAGCGCGACCCCGCATATCCCCATAAGCGCGCGATGCGATGCGAGCACCCTGAGGCGCGAGGAGGCTAGGGCGATGCAGAGAAACGTCGCCGCCTCAAGGCAGCGCTGCACAACAAGGGGTGCATGTCCCAGCTCAGACGACGGAAGGCTGCGTCCCACGAGGCTTTGCATGGTGACGAGGCACAGCAGCGCCGCAAAGCCCACGACCATGGGCCAAACTCTGACGGCCCGATTCCACTCTGGTACGTTCAATACTGCCCCCGTTGCTCACGTGAATGCCCACACTGTACTCTACCAGGCTGGTTGATAGCAAGATTGAGAAATCTCGTACCTCGCTGAGACCGATCTCGAACCTCTTCAACCCTGACTTCGTCTGCCCTGGGCTCTATCACTGTGACCGACCAGGCGGGGCGGCGGCGCAATGCCGCCATGCTCCCGCCAAACCTCAATCGAAGGGAAGCGTCACATGATTGATCGCAGGGATTTCGTCAAGGGTTCCACCGCCGCCGTGGCTGCGGTTGCCGTGAGCGGTTCCGTTGCCAGCGCGCTGGCCGACGCTGCCGGCTACACCCCCGGCACGTACACGGGCACCGGCGCCGGCGTGGGCACGGTGACCGTCGAGCTCACGTTCGACGAGGGTTCCATCACCGACGCCAGCGTCGCCGAGCTCATCGCCTCCCGCCGTGCCGGCTACCTCGCCAAGTACGCCACCAAGAGCACCGAAGAGACCGGCTTCTCGTCCACCCGCATCACCGCCGACACCGTCGACGACTACGCCGATCCCGACGGTGACCATCACGCCCGGCTTATCGACGCCTGCTGGCGCGTCGGACGTCCTACCCACACCCCCGCAGCGCTAGCCGGCCGACCCATCCGCCACCCCGAACCCGGTGAACGCCGAGTCTTCGACACCCCCTGGGACTGCCCCGACTGCGGCACCCACACCCGCT
>CAKUKJ010000418.1 GCA_934662525.1 uncultured Coriobacteriales bacterium
CGTAAGGTTATCCGCAGCCGCTGCAAAGGCGCGGGCCTTTTGTTTCAATCCCGCGCCTCCCTCAACCGCCGAGTTAGACTTTGCACAGGCAGCAGCGCCAACGTCAGCCAGATTCGGACACAAGATGCGAGTCATAACGCTTGCCTCACCCCTGGGGACGGCAGCAACCACCTGACAGTCTCAGCAAAACTCCCCCAAAGCAGCGATGGGGCGGCTGACAGGCCGCGCATTCCCCATCAGCCATGCGCCGGGGGCATATGTCGAGAAACTGCCGCGCTTTGGGGGTTCGCCTACCGCGAAGGCAGCAGGGAGATAGGCTTAGCCGCTCGGCAACAGCTGTTTTCCCTCAACATGCGCGATTTTGCGGCACTGAGCACGCCTTTGGCAGGTGAACTTGCCCGGCAGCTCCCTCTGCGCGTAAATTCGACGGTAGGCGAACCCAGATTTTGCGGCAACACTTGAGCTTTTGCCGTCTCTGGACAATCGAGACGCCGGGCCGTGAAGCGCTCACGCATCCACATGCCCAGGCCTTCCCCATCTCGTGGCA
Organism: uncultured Coriobacteriales bacterium; assembly: GCA_934662525.1. Lineage (GTDB taxonomy): Bacteria > Actinomycetota > Coriobacteriia > Coriobacteriales > UMGS124 > UMGS124. The sequence goes on from CAKUKJ010000418.1 coordinate 548, forward strand.
ATCGCGAGTCGGCGGCGCACAGCTGCCCAGCCTCTTGGCCTGGCAGTCATTGCCTGAGACCCGATCGCGCAGTGCAGCACTAAGCGCAGTACAGCACTAAGGCAAGCATAGGTGACGCCTTGCGCGCCCACCAGCCACCCCATGCGGTGCCAACATCCTGCCCTGCTCCCCGCCGGCCATCTTCTCCTTGAACTCCTCTCCCCAGATGCGCAGTGCGTCGATGACAGGCTGAAGGCTGCGGCCGAGATCGGTGAGGGAGTGCTCCACGCGTGGCGGCACCTCGGCAAACACCTCGCGGCGCACGAGGCCCATCTGCTCCATCTCGCGCAAGTTGGCCGTAAGAACCTTCTGCGAGATGGACCTCACCGAGCGCTGCAGCTCTCCAAAGCGCTTTGTGCCACCGAGCAACTCGCGGATAATGACCACGCGCCAACGGTTCGAGATGAGCGCACGCGTGGTCTCCATGAGACAGGGCAGAAAATCTGCGGCCTCATGTTTAGGCATAACGCACATCCTCCATATATGAAATCGCTGGTCATAGCCAATAGTTACCCAGAGGTACCTACAGCACTTTATTGTGCCTACTGTCTTTTGGCACGGCAATATACGACCATCCCTTCTTGACAATGCTCGAAAAGCAAGGAGAGGAACCGATGGGCAGCTTACCAACAAGCCAGGCGCAGCGCCGGGAGTGGCTCATAAGAGCGATGCTCGCTGAAGAAGGCATCGCCCGCAACGTACCGACCTACGCCGAGGCCCAGCGCGGTCTGCTCCGGGCGCTCTTCAACGTGCGCCCGCCAAAGGCGGCCTCTCTCGAGTTCCTCCAGGTTCAGGACGCCTACCTGCACGAACGCCTGAGGGAACGGGGCATCGTCCATATCGGCGGCCCAGGCTTTCTGCGCTCTGATGACGGCTTGCTGCTGTGGCGGGGCGACATCACGCGCCTGGCCGCCGACGCCATCATGAATGCCGCAAACGACCAGATGCTCGGGTGCTTCGTGCCCGGGCACCACTGCATCGACAACGCGATCCACACCTTTGCCGGCGTGCAGCTGCGCCTTGAATGCGCCCGCATCATGCGGGCCCAGGGCCATGCCGAACCGGCGGGGCAGGCGAAGGTGACGCCCGCCTACAACCTGCCGAGCGGGCACGTCATCCACACGGTGGGCCCCATCGCCGAAGGCGGCAGGCCCACGCGACGCGACTGCGAGCTGCTCGCCTCAAGCTATCGGGCGGTGCTTGACGCCGCCCTCGCGACAGGCTGCGACTCGGTTGCCCTGTGCTGCCTGTCCACGGGAGTCTTCGGGTTTCCCCGCCGTGAGGCCGCCCGCATAGCCGTGGACACCGTGCGCGCCTGGCGGGCGGAGGTGGCGCAAACAGGCAGGCGGGAACCCACCGTCGTCTTCAACGTCTTTCTCGATGATGACCTGCTGCTTTACCGGAAACTTCTCGGTATACCTGCCAGCCAGTAGGGGCCGATGCCGTCAACCCCCGCTCCCACTTCCCCAATCCCGCCCCCAGAAAGGCTCGCCACCATGTACGCCAGCAACTACACCTTCGCAAAGACATCCGACCAGGCACGCCGCGCCGGCGTCGAGCGCCTGGCACAGGCCGTCTCCCAAGCCGACGCCATCGTGGTGGGCGCGGGGTCGGGCCTGTCCACTGCGGCGGGGCTCACCTACTCGGGCGAGCGCTTCGAGCGCAACTTCGCCGACTTCCACGCGCGCTTCGGCATCACCGACATGTATTCGGGCGGCTTCTTCCCCTTCCCCGACGCCGAGACGTCCTGGGCCTGGTGGAGCCGCCACATCATGGTGAACCGCTACGTCGACGCCCCGGGCAGCGCCTACCGCGACCTGCTTCGCATCGTGGGAGACCGCGATTACTTCGTGCTCACCACCAACGTCGACCACCAGTTCCAGCGCACGGGCTTCGACAAGCGCAGGCTCTTCTACACGCAGGGCGACTACGGCCTCTTCCAATACAGCAAGCCCTGCCACAGCGCAACATACGACAACGAAAAACTTGTGCGCGAGATGTATGAACGGCAACGCGACATGCGCGTGCCGTCTGAACTCGTGCCCCGCTGCCCTGAGTGCGGGGCGCCCATGACGATGAACCTGCGCTGCGACGACACGTTTGTGCAAGACGAGGGCTGGTATCGGG
>CAKUKJ010000419.1 GCA_934662525.1 uncultured Coriobacteriales bacterium
TGGCGATGTCGCCCCAGCCGCCGCACACCGACGGCGCCGAGGAGCACCTCGGGATCGGCCGCTCGATCGGCGAGGGCATCCGCGAATTCAAGGACGGCATCAAGAAGCTCTACGACGGCTCGAAGGACCTCCAGGACGGCCTTGTGACCGCCCATGACGGCTCTGTCACGCTCGCCGACGGCCTGTCCAACGGCATCGCCGGCATGGCGGGCATGGACGAGCAGACCGTGGACAACCGCTCCGAGATGATGAGCGCCCCTGTCAACGTGGAGAACGAGTACTACACCACGGTCGAGAACTACGGTACCGGCTTCGCCCCGTACTTCATCGGTCTGGCCCTGTACCTCGGCGCCCTCATGAACAGCTTCATCATGAAGCCGCTCAACAACCGCCTCATCGCCTCCGGCGCCCGCGCGCCCCTGGCGGCCCTGTGCGGCTTGGTGCCGTGGCTCCTCGTCGGTGCCATCCAGGCGCTGCTGCTGTGCCTGTCGCTGCAGTTCGTGCTCAACCTCAATGTCAACTTCGTCGCTGAGTTCTACTTGTTCGCGCTCCTCGTGGTCTGCGTGAACAACGCGATCATGCAGTTCATCATGGCGACGTTCGGCTTCCCCGGCAAGCTCATCGCCATCGTGCTGCTCATCCTGCAGCTGGCGTCTGCCGCCGGCACGTTCCCGATCGAGACCTGCCCCGAGTTCTTCCAGGTCATCTCCCCCTGCCTGCCCATGACCTACGTCGTGGCCGGCATGAAGACGATCATGTGCGGCATCTCGCTCGACGGCGTGGGCCATTGCTGCCTGGTGCTTGCGGCCTTCGGCATCGTGAGCTTCATGCTGACGATCCTCGTCGCGCGTTCGCGTCGCAACGTGCCGATGACCCAGCTCCACCCGCTCCTCGACCTGTAAGCCGCTACCGGCGCGGCCCGCTTGACCCCTTCGGGCATGCGGGCCGCGCCATTTTTTGGAGGGATTGCCGACATGGCCGAATCAGAGAAGCCTGCCAGCTCGCGCGATGTGCGCCAGTCCGCCAAGGGAGCCCTCACCCGCCAGCGCATCGTCGAGGCCGCTTCGGAGCTCATGCGCACGGACCCCAACGCCGAGATTTCCATCGCCGACATCGCCAAGCGCGCCGGCATGAGCAAGGGGTCGGTGTACTACTATTTCGCCGACTCCGCCGAGATCGTCTCTCAGGTTCTCCTCGGCGAGGTCGACCGCATGCTCACGCTCTTTGAGAAGGTGGCCCTGTCCTCTGTCAGCGCCTACGACGCCCTCGTGGGCATAACCCGCGCCTATGTGGACACGCTTGCGGACAACGTCCCCCTCACGCGCTTCGTCATGGGCGAGCTGCACGGCGCGCGCGGATTTCTCGCCGAGCTTGCCAGCGGGGAGGAGCTGCGAGGACGCCTGTACTCCCTCGTGTCCACGCAGCTTGAGCGCGGCAAGGTGGAGGGCACCGTGCGCCCCGAGGTCGATTCCCTGGTCGTGGCCCCTGCCATCCTCGGCGCCTTCCTGGGCGTCTCGACGCTTGCCGGCGAGCATCGCCCCTCCGACCTCGACCGCGAGCGCCTCATGACGTCGCTGCTTGCCTTTATCGGCTTCGGCGTGAGCGCCCGCACCTCCGAGGAGCTCGCCGCTATGGCGTAGGTGCTCTTGAATGCGGCTGTAGAGCCTCCGTTCTAACTTTATGCAAGACGCGTGCAAAGCGGGCGTGGGGTATTCCTGCGCCCGCTTTGCGTTGTAGAATCAGGCTATCCATCAGGAGGGGAGCGCCGTGCGCGTCTCCCGTTTGAGCCGAGGGACCGAGCCCTGTGACGCTCCGGCAACCATCCCGTCGAGGAAACGGTGCCAATTCTCGGCAAGGGCCGGCTGGTGCTCCGGCCGCCCTTGGAAGATGGGGACCTTGGGACACCATGACCACCCCTGGCTTATTCACTCGCAGGGGGATGCCCCTGCCCGGGCCCCGCGCCCGTGTCCTTTGAGGGGCTTTTGCATATGACCTTGCACCAAAACCGCGATTTCCTCTTCACCTCTGAGAGCGTGACCGAGGGTCATCCCGATAAAATCTGCGACCAGATTTCCGACGCCGTGCTCGACTCCATCCTCGCGGCCGAGGCAAAGCTCGAGGCTGCCGGCTATGTCTCGCCGTCTGGCGAGAAGGCCGACCTGTCGCGCGTGCGTTGCGCCTGCGAGTGCTTCACCACGACGGGCATCGTGCTTGTCGCCGGCGAGATTCGCACCCAGGCCTATGTCGACGTGGAGTCCATCGCCCGCCGCGTGCTCAAGAACATCGGCTACGACCGCGCCAAATACGGCTTCGACTGCGACACCTGCTCGGTGCTGTCTGCCATCCACGGCCAGTCTGCCGACATCGCCCAGGGCGTCGACGAGAGCTTCGAGGTGCAGACCGAGCTCGCCGACGCAGCCGCCGACCCGCTCGACCTCATCGGCGCGGGCGACCAGGGCATGATGTTCGGCTATGCCGTGCGCGAGACCCCCACGCTCATGCCCATGCCCATCTACCTGGCCCAGCGCCTCTCCGAGCGCCTGACTGCCGTGCGCAAGGACGGTACGCTTGCCTACCTGCGCCCCGACGGCAAGACACAGGTGACCGTGCGCTACGAGCACGGCCTGCCCGTGGAGGTCACCACGGTCGTCGTTTCCACGCAGCACGACGACGACGTCGACCAAGCCACCATCCGCCGCGACATCATCG
>CAKUKJ010000420.1 GCA_934662525.1 uncultured Coriobacteriales bacterium
GCGCTGCGCAGGATTGTCGTGTCCATGAACTGGTATCCGAGAATCTTTTGGGCCAAATCGAGCTTTTCCATGATGGTGGACATACGGCCTCCCTAGCGCACGCAGTTCTGGGCGATCTGTTCGACAAGCCGGGCGCGCACGGCCTGGGCGACGCACAGGGCGCCGTTCATGACGGCACGGGGCGACGTGGCGCCGTGGCCGATGGCGACGACGCCCTTCACGCCGAGCAGGATTGCCCCGCCGTACTTGTCGCCGCTCAAAGCCTCGGCGGCCATGCCGAATACGGGCTTGAGGGCGCCGGCGGCGGCCGAAAGCTCAGGCGAGGCCTTGGCGGCCCCCATGATGGTGCCCATGAGGAACTTCGACATGCCTTCCAGGCCCTTGAGCACGGTATTGCCCGTGAAACCGTCGGTCACGATGACGTCGAACTTGCCGGCGAGAAGGTCGTTGCCCTCGGCGTTGCCAGCGAACTGGGGCACCTCGGCGCACAGACGCGCATGGCACTCCTGGGCGAACATCGAGCCTTTCGTCTCCTCCGAGCCGTTGTTGAGCAGGGCCACCCGCGGCTCCTCCACACCCAGCGCGATACGGGCGTAGGCGACGCCCATTTGGGCGAACTGCACGAGGTTGTCGGCCTTGCAGTCGGCGTTTGCACCCAGGTCGAGGAAGACCGTGGGCTTGGGGCCGGGAAGCACGGCCGTGATGGCCGGGCGGTCGATGCCCTTGATGCGCCCGATGCCGAGCACGGAAGCCGTCATGACCGCGCCGGTGGAACCCGCCGAGAAGAAGCCGTCCGCCACGCCTTCGCGCACGAGCTTGCAACCCACGACGATGCTGGAATCGGCCTTGCCGCGCACGGCCTGCACGGGATGCTCGTCCATGGCGATGACCTGCGTGGTGGGGTGCGCCTCGCAACGGTCGTGTGCCGCCGCAAAGGGGACGACCTCGTCCTTGGGGCCGGTGAGGACAACCTTGAGGTTCTCATCGGCCCCAAGGGCGAGCTCGACGCCTTCCAGCACGCAGCTCACCGGGCGGTCGCCGCCGGCGGCGTCAACGCACACGCAGGTCAGCTCGCATGCATCCTTGTCTTCCGCGCTCATGATCCTTCTTTCTCGCATGACATGATGACAGACAAAAAAGGCCGACGTCGCACTTGCGAACGCCGGCCTTTGGGCAAACCCTGAAAAAGTCGTTAGTCGACTGCGATGACCTGGCGGCCCTTGTAGGTGCCACAGGTGGGGCAGACGCGGTGAGGGAGCTTAGCGGCGCCGCACTGGGGGCAGATGCAGGTCTGCATGGTCTTGACCTTGGTGTTCGCGGCACGACGCGAACGAGTCTTCATACGGCCGGTTTTACGCTTGGGAACTGCCATCGTGTACCTCTCTTAAAACTCGCACCTCCCCCTGGGAGGGCGAACTGCTCATTGCACGGTTGTTGATAATAACACAAAAACGCACACGCTCAAAAGCTCAAACGAACCTGCGCAGCCCCTTCACACCTAGCGAGACTCGTTCGCACCCGCCTCGCGCGCATCCCATTCGCGCTCAAACTCCTCGTCATCGAGGTCGTCGTCCTCATCGGCGTCTTCCGCATCGAGGTCCTGGACATCCTCGACGTCGTCGAACTTGAGGGCGGCCAGGGCCGCGAAGGGGTTGGGACGGTCGAAATCGGGGTCGTGCTCTATGACGCAGCCGCACGGGCCGTCGTTGAGGTTGGCGCCGCACTGGGGGCAAAGACCCTTGCAGTCGTCGGTGCAGGTGACAACATAGGGAATCTCCATCGCAAGGCCGCCCTGGATGGCCTCGGACAGGTCGATGGTGCCGTCGGAGTCGTCGATGAGGCCGAAGTCGCTCTCGTCCTCGACGTCATCTTGAGGCTCCTCATGCAGGTAGTAGCAGGAGATCTCTGCGTTGACATCGAGATGGGCGGGGCCAAGGCAGCGGTCGCACGTGGTGTCGGCCTCAAAGCGGGCCATGCCCGTGGCGAGAATGCCGTCCCCCGTGTTGGTAAGTAGCACGTCGTAGGAAATGCCGTCCTTCACGGTCAGGTCGCGCCCGCCGATCGTGAAGGAGTCGACATCGATCCTATCCTGCACCGACACGGTGTCGCCCGGACTTGTGAGGCCCGACTCGATGGAAAGCTTGATGGGAGGAAACGTCTGCTTACTGGGCATCTTGCTGCTCATCCTGAGGCTCGGCGGGCTCGTCGTTCTCTTCGGCGCCCGTCAGCAACGACCGGCAGTACTGGGTCTGCTCAAGCAGGTGGCTCGTCGTCTCCATCACGCCATTGAGCTGCTCCTGGAGTTGCTCAAGCGTCTTGTCGGCGATGTTCTCGGCCCAGTAACGGGTGTCGCGGGCGTCCTCCTCGGCATGGCGCTTGATGTCGGCGGCCATGTTGTTGGCAAGGCGCACGACCTCCTGCTCGCTTACCATGATGGACGCCTGGGCGTTGGCGTCGTCAATCGTGTGGTTTGCCTGGGTGTTGGCCTCCTCGATGATCTCGTCGCGCTCGCGCAGGATGCGGCGGGCCTTCTGGAACTCCTCGGGAAGGGAGCGCTTGATGTCGTCGAGGATGGCGTAAGCCGTATCGGCATCGATGATCTTCTTGGAACCGCCGCCGGACAAGGGGGACTTCGCGTTGTTGATCAGGTCTTCCAGCTCTTCGATGAAGGCTTCGATTTCAGTACCGGGCATGAGGTGTCC
>CAKUKJ010000421.1 GCA_934662525.1 uncultured Coriobacteriales bacterium
CTCCGAAGTGCTCATCGCCAAGAACTCCGAGTACGTGCAGGCGGCCAAGACGCTGGGCTACTCCGACGCCCGCATCATCTTCCGTCATATCCTGCCCAACGTCATCTCCAGCTCGGTGGTGTACGCGGCCTCCGACATCGTCATGTGCATCATGACCGCCGCCTCCATGAGCTTCCTTGGCCTGGGCGTTGACGCCGCCACGCTCGAGTGGGGCTCCATCATCTCCTCCGGCAAGAGCTACCTGCTGGGCGGCTACTGGTGGATCTCCTCCATGCCCGGCATCGTCATGGCAATCGTGGGCCTGGGCTTCTCGCTCTTCGGCGACGGCCTCAACGACCTCCTGCGGACCAAGGACTAGAAAGGGGGCCTGAGACATGGCAAACATCCTCGAGGTCGACGACCTCTCCATGCACTACATCACCAAGTCCGCCACGGTGCGCGCCGTGGAGAAGGTCACCTTCTCCATTGCCGAGGGCGAGACGTTCGGCCTGGTGGGCGAATCGGGTTGCGGCAAGTCCACGACCGCCCGCTCGCTCGTGCGCCTGCTGCCCGAGGTGGGCAAGATTGTGGGGGGCTCCGTGCGCTACAAGGGCCAGGACCTCACGAAGATGAGCAACCGTGAGATTCGCGGCATGCGCGGTAAGGAAATCGGCATGATCTTCCAAGACCCGATGACCTCGCTCAATCCGGTGACCACCGTGCGCAAGCAGTTCTTTGAGTCGCTCAAGCGCGAGGGCATGAGCAAGAAGGAGATGGAGGCGCGCGCCATCGAGCTGCTGCGCCTCGTGGGCATCCCCGAGCCCGAGAACCGCCTGGGCAACTACGTGCACGAGATGTCGGGCGGCATGCGCCAGCGCGTGATGATCGCCATCGCGCTTGCCAGCCAGCCGCGCCTGCTGCTGGCCGACGAGCCCACCACCGCGCTCGACGTGACCATCCAGGACCAGATTATCTGTCTGCTCAACGACCTGCGTGAGAAGCTCGGCATGTCCATCCTACTCGTGACGCACGACCTGGGCGTCGTGAACGAGATGTGCCACCACGTGGGCGTCATGTACGCCGGCCGCATCGTGGAGATTGCCGACACGCGCAACCTGCTGCACCATCCCAAGCACCCCTACACCGTGGGCCTCATCAACTCGCTGCCCGCCGAGAACGACACGCGCGCACGCTTGGAGCCCATCCACGGCGCGCCGCCGAACCTCGCGCACGAGATTGTGGGCTGCGCCTTCGCGCCCCGTTGCCCCTTCGCCGACGACCTCTGCCGCACAAAGGCCCCCAACATGCAGACGCTCGTGGGCGGGCACCGCGTGCGCTGCCACCACGCCGACCCCTACGACCGCACGCGCGTGACCGACCAGAACCGCGACTTCGCTGAGGAGCTCATCGCAAGCGGAAGCGAGCAGGGCGCCAACGCCGACAAGGACGCGGCCGATGCGCTCACGCCCGATCTGAAGACGACGACCACGAAGGGAGGCAAGGAATAATGGCTGATACGACGCAGGAAACGAAGGCCCCCGGGGCCGCCTCGCAGACGGGCAAGCAAGGTGAGCCCCTGCTGCAAGTGACCGACCTGTGCAAGAGCTTCCCCTTGAAGTACGGCGTGCTTGAGGCCATCGCCCACAAGGAGCGTAAGTACCTCACCGCCGTGGATCACGTGTCCTTCTCCCTCAACGCAGGCGAGACGCTCGGCCTCGTGGGCGAGTCGGGCTGCGGCAAGTCCACCCTTGCTCGCACGGTCATCAACCTGTACAACCCCACGGGCGGCAAGGTTGTCTTTGCGGGCGTGGACTTCTCCCAGCTCTCCAAGCACGAGCTGCGACGCAGCTGCAAAGACATCCAGATGATCTTCCAGGACCCATATTCCTCGCTCAACCCGCGCATGACCGTGCGCCAGGTGCTGCGCGAGGAGCTGCTGCACCACAACATGTGCGCCAAGGAAGAGGTCGAGGGCCGCATCCTCGAGCTGCTCCAGCTCGTGGGCTTGACGGAGGAACAGGCCGACCGCCTGCCAAGCGCCTTCTCGGGCGGTCAGCGCCAGCGCATCGGCATCGCGCGCGCCCTGGCCGTGCAGCCTAAGCTCATCATCGCCGACGAGCCCGTCTCGGCCCTCGACGTCTCCATTCAGGCGCAGATCATCAACCTGCTGTGCGACCTGCAGGAAAAGCTGGGCCTGTCCATCCTCTTCATCAGCCACGACCTGCGCGTGGTGCGCTACATCTCCGACCGCGTGGCCGTGATGTACCTGGGCGCCATGGTGGAAACGGCCCCGACCGACATCCTGTATGACTCGCCGGCCCACCCTTACACGAAGGTGCTCCTCGCCGCCGCCCCCTCCATGGAGGAAAACAAGGTGGGGGACAAGGAGGCGGCCGTCTTGGGAGAGCTTCCCTCCCCCATCAACCTGCCCACGGGCTGCCGTTTCCACCCCAGGTGCCCCTACGCCGACGACATCTGCCGCACGCAGAGTCCCGAGCTGCGCTGCCTGGCAGAGACGCCCGAAGGCCCGCACATGTGCGCGTGCCATCACCCGCTGGTGTAGGACGCCGGCGTCAATTCATCCAGAAGTCGCTCGCATACGCAAGAGGCTCCCGGCCACAAGGTCGAGAGCCTCTTTTGGTAGGGGGATGCGGACATTTCTTTGGACCGACTACGCCGCCAGCCCCAAACTCCTGCGGTACTGCATCGGGCTCAT
>CAKUKJ010000422.1 GCA_934662525.1 uncultured Coriobacteriales bacterium
TACACGCAGGACTCCTGGGACGGCCTGGGCGCCACGATCGACAACGTGAACGGCGACGCCTTCCTGCCCAAGACCCCCGAGCAGCTCATCGAAAGCTGGGACGCCAACGTCGATTCGGGCAGCTACTTCAAGGCCGACACGCTTGAGGAGCTCATCGACCAGCTCGACGGCCTGGACAAGGAGAACGCCCTGGAGTCCATCGCCAACTACAACCAGTACGCCAAGAACGGCCTGGACGAGGAGTTCCATGTGAACCCCGAGCTGCTGCACCCCATCGAGACCGGCCCGTTCTATGGTTGCGTCACGCCCAGCTCCACGTTCCTGTGCGTCATGGGCGGCCTGCGCTGCGACGAGCATTGCAACGTGCTTGACAACGACGACGAGCCCATCGAGGGCCTCTACGAGGTCGGCACGATGATCGGCGACTTCTACGGCGGCGCCTATAACTTTGCCTTCCAGGGCCAGAACCTCGGTGCGTGCTGCACTACCTTCCCTTACCTCCTCGGTCGCGACCTGGCCGCCATGTAGAGTGATGCGGAACCTGATGCGCGGCGTTCCGCAGGGTCTCATGTACTCCAGTACACATCGACCCTGCGCGCCTTGCGCATCAGAACCCGCTTTTAGGGGGCTGTGGAACCTCGTCTGCTGTGCTTGCATTGTGAACATGCGATGCGAGCGGTTGACGGAGGCAGCTCTAAGGTTCATTATTCTCTGGCTCAACGCGACGTTACCTCAGCTGGATAGAGGGTCTGACTACGAATCAGAACGTCACAGGTTCGAATCCTGTACGTCGCACCATTCGCAATTCTTTCGAACCCGTCCGACCTCGAATCGGGCGGGTTCTTCGTTTTCTGTATCAAGGCCCCGGGCTGTACTGCCTGGGGCCTTTTTCGTGCTTGTCGGGTTTTGCCCGCCTCCCGCTTGGTAGCACTGCCGTCTCGCTCTTGAGGATGCGGTTTTTTGTTCCACCCCTTTCGGGTCGAATTTGTTTCTGCACTGTGAAACCCCTGCGTACGCACCATATATGCGGATTGAGGCAGCCATGTAGTGCTAGGCTGTGCCGCCGCACGGTTTGCTGAGACGCGCACGAAATTGGAGGTTGCACAGTGAGTTTGGACAAGAAGGGCGAGAGCGCCACCGGTGCGGGCGCGTCGGGCGAAGGGGCTCGCGAGACGGGCAAGTCGCGTGTGGCGGTGTACGTGCTGCTGGCGCTGTCGTTTGCGCTGGGGTGCACCGAGTTCACCATCATCGGCATCGAGCCCGACATCGCCTCCTCGTTGGGCGTCGACCTGTCGCTTGTCGGCAACCTCGTGGGATACTTCGCCATCGCCTACGCCGTGTGCACGCCCCTGCTTGCCGTGTTTACGGGGCGGTTCCGCCGCTACCAGCTCATGCTCGTCTACCTGGTCGTCTTCAACGTCGGCAACCTGTGCACGATGCTCGCACCCAGCTATGAGGTGCTTGCCGTGGGCCGCATGCTCACGGCTGCGGTGTCGGGGGCGCTTCTGGCCACCTCGCTCACGTTTGTGCCCGAGCTTGTGCCCGAGCGCCGCGTGGCGCCGGTTGTCTCGCTTATCTACACAGGCTTCTCCATCGCAAGCGTCTTGGGCGTGCCTGCAGGCAAGCTCATCTGCGGTGTGCTCGGTTGGAACGTCACGTTCGGGGTTGCTGCGGGCCTTGCCGTCGTCGTGAGCGTGGCACTTGTGGCCTGCATGCCGCGCACGGGCGCCACCGATGGGCCGTCCACCCCGGCCGACCAGCTCGTCCTCATTACCGACGGGCGCGTGATTGCCGGCATGCTCATCTTCGTGTTCGGCGCGGGCGGCACCTACGTCTTCTACACATATGTGACGCCCGTGCTGCAAGACGTCATAGGCCTCTCTTCTGAAATGGCCTCCACCGTGCTTATGGCATACGGTTTCGCCTGCGTGGTGTCGAACCTGCTCTCCGGCTGGGTGGCCCAGCGCTTTGGCGTCATAGGGCTTGCCGGCTCATGCCTCATCCAGGCCGTGCTTCTGGCACTGCTGTTCTTCACGACGGGCAACTTCGTCGCCGGCCTTGTGAACGTCCTGCTCATCGGTGTGGGCATGTACGTGGTCAACTCTCCCGGCCAAATGCACTTCCTCAACATCGCCCAGCACGACTACCCCCGCGCGCTCACCATGGCGGCCTCAGTGCAACCCATGTCGTTCAATATCGGCATTGCCGCCGGGTCGTTTGTGGGTGGCGTCGTGGTGGCAGGCCCGGGCCTGGCATATCTCGGTTTTGCTGGCGCGGTCATGTGTCTGGCCGGCGCGGTCTTCGCCTGGCTGGCGGCGCATCTGAAGGGGAGGGCGAAGAAGGGCGAGTAAGAGAGAGGGGCTTCGGGTCGAGGTGGCCTGATGGTGCGACTCAATGTTCGATGTCGGTATTCGCGGCCCCTTTTGCGCGAGCTGGCCGATCAGCGTCCGTTGCGTCGGGCGATAAACAGGCGGCACCCTATCGTTTTTTGCTGACTTTTGCCTGCCATGTTGCTATGATGACGGCGTGCTGACATCGGGATTGGCTGGTGGCCCGCTCCAACCATTGGATGCACTCGGGTTCCGAAGGTCATTAACGCGGTTAGGCGCGGCTATACGGGGCGTTTTGGCGCATTGCCACAGCGCTTTCATTTCCGCGAGGCGTGTTGCTGCACACAG
>CAKUKJ010000423.1 GCA_934662525.1 uncultured Coriobacteriales bacterium
TTGCATACCATGTCTGCGACCATTATCCTACCAACATGTCGACTCTGCGACGGCACGTGCGGTTGTTTTGGAACCAGGACAAGTCTTTTATGTGTACGGCATCAAACCTCAAGCCAAGAGATGAAACGGCCCTTTTGAAGGGATGAGACGCCGCTTACCCGGCTATCCCTGCCATTCCTGCGCCACGTCGAATTGCCAGGAACCGTCGGTGGCGAGAACGACGACGTTGTCGGCACCCTCGCCGCACGCCCCGCCAAGGGGCGCGACATACACATGGCGGAAGGCCTGTTTGAGCAGGCTTAGGTAGGCATGAAGGTGGCTCGAACCAGGCCCGGTCAGCGTGGAGACGACGTTGGCCATAAACACGCCGCCTTCGGCGAGGCACCTATGGGCGTCGCATATCGAGGGGGCCTGTGCCAACGCGGCATCCGCCTCCCCCGCCTTGAACGCATCCATGACGATGACGTCATAGCTTCGCGGACTACGACCATACAACCAGGACGCGGGGCGACTGGCAGCATTGGGGACAGGGAGCTTTTTGGCAAGAGAGGCCAGGTAGGATGCGCCATCGGCGCATATGAGGTTGAGGCGGCCCGAGTTGGGCAGGTCGTAATCGACGGCAAGCTTGTCAAGGAAGAAGTAGCGTCGCGCGATGTCGATGATCTCTGGGTCGGCCTCCAGCACATCGACGCGCACGTCGGGACGTGTGGCGATGACATGCTTGGGCCAGGCGCAGCCGCCACCCCCCACCATGAGGATGTCTTTCACAGGCTGCCCGGCATCAAACACCATGTCGAACGCAAGGATGTAGTCGAAAACGGGCTCGGTGTAGGAGGCCTCGTCCAAATACGCAGCCGACTGCACGCTTTTGCCCACGCGCAGCAAGCGCACGGGTCGGCCGTCGTAATCCTTTGTGTTATGTATATAGGCAGGCCCCCACTTGGCCTGCGGGAACACGCGCAATCCAAGGGCAGGCGGCCGCAAGGCAAACAGGGCGAGCGCCCCCATGCCTAACGCCACAATCCCTGCCGCACCCGCCAGCAATCCAACCCCACGCCCCATGTTTTCCTCGCACCCTCGAATTTGCATCCAATGTTGATTAGCATATATTCTCATATATGCATCAATTGCGCCCTCACAGAGCAGAGCGGAATCAATGCCAACCTAGGAGCACCTGCATGTACGCTTCGTTTCTCAGATATACCTTCCCGTGACGCTTTCGGGACACGCGGAGACCTCGGCAGGGGTGCCCGCGCACACCACGTGACCGCCCGACTCGCCGCCGCCGGGGCCCATGTCCACGATGTAGTCGGCGTTGCGGATGACGTCGAGGTCGTGTTCGATGACGACGACGGTGGCGCCCGCCCCCACGAGGCGGTCGAACACGCCGAGCAGCACCTGCACATCGAGCGGGTGCAGGCCGATGGTGGGCTCATCGAACACGAAGACCGCGTCGGCCTGGGCACGGCCCATCTCGCTTGCAAGCTTGAGCCGCTGCGCCTCGCCGCCCGACAGAGACGGTGTGGGCTCCCCGAGCGTGAGGTAGCCAAGGCCCAGGTCGTGCAAGGTCTGCAGGCGCGCGGCCACCTTCTTGATGCCCAGGCATGCGTCCAGCGCCTCGTCCACGCTCAGCTCCATGACCTGTGGCAACGTGAGCTCGCCACCTCCGGAGCAGGCCCGGCGAATGTGCGAGGCCTCCTGCGCGTAGCGCGAGCCCCGGCAGTCGGGGCATTCCACGTCCACGTCGGGCAGGAACTGCACGTCGAGCGAGATCGACCCCGTGCCTTCGCATGTGGGGCAACGCAGCGAGCCGGTGTTGTACGAGAAGTCGCCCGCCTTGAGGCCCGCCGCCTTGGCCTCGTCGGTGCGCGCGTAGGCGCGGCGCAGCTCGTCGTGGATGTCGGCGTAGGTGGCAACCGTCGAACGCACGTTGGCGCCGATGGGCGTGGCGTCGATGAGCTCGGCGCGGGCGATGCCCTCGGCGTCGATGGAGCGCACATGCCCGGGAAGCGACTCCCCCGCCGCCATGGCCTTGAGGGCCGGGACGAGCGTCTCCAGCACGAGCGTCGTCTTGCCCGAGCCCGACACGCCCGTCACGACCACGAGCCTGCCGCGCGGGATGTCGACGCTGAGGGGCTTCACCGTATGGAGGGCCCCCGTCTCAAGGTGGATGCGCCCTAAGTCGAACATCTCTGCGGGGTCTGCCTGGACATGGACGCGCACCTGGGCCTTTCCTGTGAGGAAGGGAGCTATGCGGCTCTCGGGGCATGCCTCTACCTGCGCGACCGTGCCTTGTGCGATGACGCGCCCGCCGCCCGCACCTGCCACGGGGCCCATCTCCACAAGACGGTCGCACGCCGCGAGCACACGGGTGTCGTGGTCTACCACCACGACCGAGTTTCCGTCGGCCACGAGGTCGCGCATGACGCCGAGCAGCCCGTCGACGTTGGCAGGATGCAGGCCGATGGAAGGCTCGTCGAGCACGTAGAGCACGCCCGTCGTGCGGTTGCGCACGGCGCGGGCCAGCTGCATCCGCTGCCGCTCGCCCGTGGAGAGCGTGGCTCCCGCACGGTCGAGCGAGAGATACCCCAGGCCGAGCTCGAGCAGGCGCTTCGCGACGTCGAGGAACGACTCGCAGATGTTGCGCGCCATGGGCCGCATGGCCTCAGGGAGC
>CAKUKJ010000424.1 GCA_934662525.1 uncultured Coriobacteriales bacterium
GGACGGCCGTAGCCTACTTCCAGCCGCTACCCTCGCTTAACGGAATCGTCGGCGGCATCCTCTTCGAAATAGCCTGCACACGCGCCGGTTTGCCGCTTCTTGCCGCCATGCCGTTCTCTCAATCTCTCTCCCCTGGCTCAAATCCCAAGTCAGCAGCCCGAACTACCTGCGAAGGCACGACGACTACGTTTCCAACCTTGCGGGTACCTATCGCGAATCGATAGACCGCCGGGAGAAAAGCTCGGATTTCACCCCGTTTGTCGAACTGGCCGTGCGTCTGCTCCTCGATACGCTCAACAAGCTCGAAGCCGAGGTGGAGATGCAGGCAAAGGCCGATGTCAAATTGCTGCATGCTGCCTCGGCAGAGCTCTCGCTCGGTCCTCGCCAACGCGCAATCCTCTCCCATGCCGTGCGCAACCCCGACACGGAATTCGTGATCCGCACCCATCAGGCAGCCCATGGAATAGCATACTCCACCGCTCGGGAGGATTTCTTGCAGCTTGTATCTCGCGGATATCTCGAGCAGCGGCAAACAAGCAGGGGCTACGTCTTCACCGTAAGCCCCGGGCTTCGGAACAAGCTCGGTGAAGACGGTGCGACGCAATAACGGCTGCGGGGCAAGACAGCGGGGCTGTCGCACACATGCACCATGAAGCAAGGCCGACCGCCTCGCACATTCATAGACCAGAGCCGCTCAGGTGACGGCCTACGCCAGCGAAAAAGCCGCCGTCAATGGCGCACATCACAAACTCTGTCGGCGCCGTTGTGACCCAGGCGACGCGCGATACGTCTTTAAGGATGGCAGGTCTTTGGTAAACCGTGCGCGTTTCTTATTTAGAGCGCACGGCGAGCCTTAAACTTGGGCAGAAGGATGCAGGACTCGAGGCTCCGCAGGGCACTTCGCCGTGCACAGGATAGAGGAGGCACCATGGCTATCTCATACAACACACGCCGGGCACGCATAACGGCAGGTGCAGGGGCACTCATCGCAGCTGGGGCGCTCGCGGCGGGCTTTGCGGCGCAACCGCTGCAAGGACATGCCGACGAGGCTGCGCCGGAGTACGCCGCCGTCAACGGCGACGGCACGGGCGCTCCCGCCGACGTCACTTACAGCGACGTCCCCGCGCAGGCCGACGACAACGGCAACCGACCGGACGGTACAACCGAGCAAGACGCCGACGCACCGCAGGCCGATCAAAGCACCGACCAGGCGGACGCCCAGGCAACCCCCGACCAAGGCGACAGCGCGCAGCCAAGCGGGCAAGGCTCCGCCTCGGCCTGCATTGCCCTGAGCGTGCCCGGATCGTACGACACGAGTGCGGCCCAGGCCCTGCTCGACCGCATCAACGAGATTCGCGCCGAGGCCGCCGCAGAAGGCCTGACCGACTATGCGACGGGCGAGACCGTGACGGGCGCGCCCCTCGCCTGGAGCTCCGGCCTTGAGCATGCGGCGCAAGTGCGCTCGGCAGAGGCCTCGCTCTGCTTCTCCCATGAGCGGCCCGACGGCACGGGCACCGTGCTGGGCACCGACGGCCCGTTTGCAAGCGAGGGCACCGTTGTCTTGGCCGAAAACCTGGCGCAGAGTTCTGACGCCGCCTCGGCGCTGGGGCTCTGGTATGGCGAGAAAGACGCCTATGAGCGATACTTGACCGGCGACACGAGCCTCACCGAGACGGATTTCGGCCACTATGCAGCCCTCATCAGCAACGAATACTCCTTCATCGGCCTTGGCGCCTTCACCGACGCCAACGGGGTGACCAGCCTGGCGGCGGAGCTCTCTGACACCGACAGCTCCTCTGATGCGGTGCAGCCCGACGGTGCAGGCTACGCCCAGGTAAACGTGCAGGCAACAGACCTGGCCGCCTCCGTCACGACCCCGCAAGATTGGAGCGGCGCGCTCACCGTCGGCGAGACGCTCCAGCTCGGCATCTCGCTCACAGACGCGCAGGGCAACGGCTTCGAGCCGGCGTCCTCGCTGGTATGGACGAGCAGCGACGAGTCGGTCGCCACGGTCGACGCCAACGGCCTTGTGAACGCGGCGGGCGCGGGGCAGGCAACGATAAGCGTGAGCACAAGCGACGGGTCGGGCGTGCTCGCAACGCTTGACCTCACGGTTGCAGCCGCGCAGGTAACCGTGCCCGATGTCAGCGGCATGACGTTGGACGACGCCCAGGGCACCTTGGAGGCGGCAGGCCTGTCGGTCGAAACCAGCACGGGCGACGAGGCGACCGAGCCCTCGCTCGACGGCATCGTGTACGACCAGAGCCCCGCTGCAGGCACGCTCGTCGATGCCGCATCGCCCGTGACGCTGACCGCCTACGCCGATTACGTCGCGCCCGAGGCGACCGGCTTCGACACTCTCGAGCCTGTGGAAACCGAGGCAGGCACTGCGCCCGAGCTCCCTGAGACCGTGACCGTCCACTGGACGAAGGGCGACTCCACGCAAGAGCCCGTGACCTGGGATGCCATCGACCCGGCGGAGTACGCGGAGGGCGGCAGCTTCACGGTCAGCGGCACCGTGGGAGACACAGGCCTCACCGCCGAGGTCACGGTCAATGTGCGCGAAAAGCCCGCCCCCACCATCGACTCGCTGGAAGACGTCAGCGTCTTGACAACCTCGGGCACCGCGCCCGACCTTCCCGCAACGGTCACAGCCACCATGTCC
>CAKUKJ010000425.1 GCA_934662525.1 uncultured Coriobacteriales bacterium
GGGCAGGCCTTCAGGCACTTGGGGTCGTCGCACTGCTGGCAGTACAGCACGTGGGTGACGTCGCCGGCCTGGATGTCCTTGTGCACGATGTTGCGAGCCAGCGTGGGCTGGATGTGGCCCTCGTGGGCAAGCGTGCAGGTGATCTCGCACATGCGGCAGCCTGCGCAGATGTAGCTCAGATGGTTGATGTGGCCCAGGGCCGGGGCAATCTCCCCGTCCTTGTCGGCCGCCTCGTCGGCAAGTACCTCCCGGGCCGCGCCTGCGGCGGCGACACCGGCGACGGCGCCGAACCCGCCGATGAACCCTCGCCTGGAAACGCCAGCATGCTGAACGTCGCCCACCATGTCGTTGCGTGCAGTCATGGTTCTCCTCTCCCCTACGCATGTATTTACCTGCAGCGCATGCGCGGCCCGCGCCCCCTTGTCCGGCGCCCCATGCCGCCGCGCTGCAAGAAACATGCTACGCAAGGCCGCCGCGCGAGTCTGATGCACCGGCAGCTATCCGGCACGGGGATTTGAGATGCCCCCGTCTCAATCGCGCCCGGCGGCTATGCGACAGGTGCATCGATTCCACCCCAGGTTTCCCCTTTCGGGTAAGGCGCGCACATGCCGGCGTCCCTATACTTGAGCTGCTCGTGGGGACGAGGGGAAGGGAAGACATGCAGGTCAACAGCAGCATCAAACGGGAGGAGTCCCAACTCGCCCATTGCCTGGCGCGGCAGATGTGCCCCTTGGGGGACCTGTGCGCCACGCCGGATTCCACAAGCGGCACGCCGCTTTGCCCCATGGTTGCCTCGCTCGACTCGGGAGAGGAGCTCTGGCCCGATGCCCGGTTCGAGCAGCGCGCCTACATCATTCAGGAGGGCGTGTTCGCCTGCATCCCCAACCCCGACGACCCCGACATCCGCGCCGTCGCCGCACTGTATGGGCCCGGCGACTCGTTTGGGCTGGCAGAGCTGTACTCCGAGCGCGACATCGCGACGATGTACCGCATGCAGGCCCTCACCGAGGCAAGGGTCTGCTCCATACCCGCCAGGATTTTGCGCAAGCGCATCGAGGCGCTCCCTCCCCTGCAGTCGCAGCGGGTCATGGCAAGCACGTTCATGAACACGTCCTGCTCCATGTACTACCAGTCGCGCATCATGGCAAAGACCAAGGCGACCGACAGGGTCCTCATGCTGCTGGGGCGCATCGCCCAGCTTGCCCGACGCAGCGACCCGGGTTTCTCGAAGGTCCCGCTCGGCCAGGCGGGCCTTGCGCTTCTGGCGGGTTCGGAGCGGATGTGCGTCGGCCGGGCACTGCGTCACCTCGAGGAGGAGGGGCTCATCCACCTGGGCTATCGCTCCATCGAGCTGCTCGACGCGTTCTTCGTCTGCCAGCATCCCGAGCTCAAGAACCTCTCGGGGTTCAAGGTCCCCAAAAGGCCCGGCAAGATGGAGGCGTAGGGCACGGCCCGGCGCGCCGCTGTGGAAGCTCGGCGCGCCGGGCAGCTCAAGGAGAATGGCGGGGCTTACGCCGGCAGGTTGATGCCGTACTCGTTCACGAGGCGGTCGGCCACGTCGAGCATGTCGTTGGCCTCGAAGGTCGACACACGGGGCAGGCCTGTCTCCTTGTCGAAGCCCACGACGTCGTACCAGTTGTCGAGCAGGGCGTCGTAGCGCTCGCGCGTGAGGCCCGTGTCCATCTGGTAGAACGAGTTGTCGACGTTTTCGGGCGCATATTCCTCATAGACCTCATCGAACAGCTCGTCGTCGGCACGGGTCATGCCTTGGCGGGTCTTGATGGCACGCTCGAGCAGGTACACGCGCTCGCCGAACGCAGCCTCTTCCTCCTCGCCAAAGTCTTCGCCGGTGACGACCTTCCACAGCTTGAACAGCCAGTCCATGTCGCCCTGGTGGTTCTCGGTGTAGTTGGAGTAGTCGGCGATGTTGTTGTAGCCGATGTAGCAGATGACCGACGAGTCGTCGAACGCCTTGAACTGGTGGTTCCACTTGGCGAACGGCGCGTTGTACTCACCCTCCCAGTTCCATGACATGATGTCGCGGAACACCTGCTCGGTGCCGAAGCGGTCGCGTGAGTTGTCGTCCACGAGCTTGTAGAACTCCTCGCTGTTCTGCTCAACCACGCTGGGGATGAGGCCGAAGAGCAAAAACGTTTCCGAGCCCGTGCAGCGGATGTCGGTTGCGCACAAGTTGGAGGTCGCAAAGCGCAACAGGCCGGGGGCCAGGTAGGCGCCGGGCAGGTACCAGCCGCAGGAGCCGCCGCCGTTGTGCTTGGGGGAGTTGCGCACGCCGCGGATGGCGCGGTAGTAGTAGATGGCCTCGGGGGTGCCGATGTAGTCCTCGCAGAAGTAGCGCCAGCCGTTGGCGATGGCGTCGCCCAGCTCGGTGCGGCGGTAGGCGATGTCGTACATGAGCTTCTCGGTGAACTCGGGCTTGCCGAAGTCGGTCCAGTCCTCGCCCGTCTGCTCCTTGGTGAGCAGGCCCGCGTTGTACAGCGGGTCGAAGCCCTGGAACCACATGTTGCAGTCGGACAGGCCCAGACGCTCGTTGAGCGTGAGGCGCTTGATGTGCGTGCGGCCCACGTTCTCGCCGGTCTGCACGATTTCGGCCGTGACGGGGATGGCCTCGGTGCACTTGAGGTTGCCCAGGCCCATGC
>CAKUKJ010000426.1 GCA_934662525.1 uncultured Coriobacteriales bacterium
GATGTTGGGCACAACGCCGAGCTCGTGGCGACGGGCACGCACCGTGTCCTCGTCGGACTTCGTGAGCCAGGCGACCTGGCGGTCGGAGAAGCCCATGGCCTTCACCTGGCGCATCGTGGTGGCGTCGAGGCCGTCGAGGCCCTTGGCGGCGATGACCCTCTCGGCCTTCACGATGTCGTTGATGCGGTTCAGGAACCACGGGTCGATGTTGTTGAGGGCATGGACGTCCTCGACGCTCATGCCGCGGCGCAGCGCCTCGGCCACATAGTAGATGCGCTCGGGCGTGGGGCGGCTCACGAGCTCGCGGAAACGGCTCTCGTCGAAGTCGTCCTTGCCGTCGGCGCCCAGGCCGTCGTGGCCGAGCTCAAGCGAGCGCATGGCCTTCTGCAGGGCTTCCTCGAAGGTGCGGCCGATGGCCATGACCTCGCCTACCGACTTCATGCGCGTCGTCAGCGTCTCGTCGGTGCCCTTGAACTTCTCGAAGGCGAAGCGGGGCACCTTCACGACGCAGTAGTCGATGGAGGGTTCAAAGCAGGCAGGCGTCACGCGCGTGATGTCGTTGAGGATCTCGTCGAGCGTGTAGCCCACGGCCAGAAGCGCGGCCGCCTTGGCGATGGGGAAGCCCGTGGCCTTGGAAGCAAGCGCCGAGGAGCGGCTCACGCGCGGGTTCATCTCGATGATGATGATGCGGCCGTCCTTGGGGTTCACGGCAAACTGCACGTTGGAGCCGCCCGTGGCGACGCCGACGCGCTCCAAGACCGCCAGCGAGTAGTCGCGCAGGCGCTGCAGCTCGACGTCGGTCAGCGTCTGGGCAGGGGCGACGGTGATGGAGTCGCCGGTGTGCACGCCCATGGGGTCGAGGTTCTCGATGGAGCAGATGATGATGCCGTTGCCTGCGGCATCGCGCATGACCTCCATCTCGATCTCTTTCCAGCCCTCGATGGACTCCTCGACGAGGACCTCGTGGGCAGGCGAGAGCTCCAGGCCCTGCGAGACGATCTCGCGCAGGCCGGCCATGTCGTAGGCCACGCCGCCGCCGGCGCCGCCCAGCGTGAACGAGGGACGGATGACGACGGGGAAGCCCAGGTCGGCCACGATGCCCTCGGCGTCTGCCAGCGAGTAGGCGAAGCCCGAGCGGGCGACCTCGAGGTTGATGTCGGCCATGGCCTCGGCGAAGAGCTTGCGATCCTCGCCGATCTTGATGGACTCGACGTCGCAGCCGATGGTCTCGACGCCGTACTTGTCGAGGATGCCGGCCTCGCCCAAGGCGACGGCGCAGTTGAGCGCGGTCTGTCCGCCCATGTTGGGGAGCAGCGCGTCGGGGCGCTCCTTGGCGATGACGCGCTCGACGGACTCGGGCGTAATGGGCTCGACGTAGGTGCGGTCGGCCGTGTCGGGGTCGGTCATGATGGTGGCCGGGTTTGAGTTGACCAGGACGACCTCATAGCCCTGCTCGCGAAGGGCGCGGCAGGCCTGGGTGCCGGAATAGTCAAACTCGCAGGCCTGGCCGATGACGATGGGGCCGGAGCCGATGACGAGGATCTTCTTTATGTCGGTGCGCTTCGGCATCTAGAAGCGCCTCCCCTCTCGAACGTCGATGGCAAGATAGTCGTCCCTGCCCTCCATGAGGCGGCAGAAGGCCTCGAAGAGGTAGGCGGAGTCGTGCGGGCCCGGGCAGGCCTCGGGGTGGTACTGCACGGAGAAGGCCGGCACGTCGAGGAACTGGATTCCCTCGGGGGTGCCGTCGTTGAGGTTGACGTGCGTGAGGCGCACCCGGCCGAAGGCCTTCGTGGTCACGACGGGGGCGATGCCGCGACGGCTCCACTCACGAAGGTCGTCGAAGTGCTCGGTGAAGCCGCCGGAAAGCTCAGGCACGAGCTCGCCCATGGTCTTGAACACCAGGCCGTAGTTGTGGTTCTGGGCCGTGATCTCAACCTTGCCCGTGAGCAGGTTCATGACGGGCTCGTTGCCGCCGTGGTGGCCGTAGGGCAGCTTCTCGATCTGGGAGCCGGCGGCGATGGAGATGAGCTGGTTGCCCAGGCAGATGCCGAAGACCGGCTTCTTTCCGATGATGGCCCGGGCGGCCTGCGCCGTGGGGCCCACCTGCTCGGGGTCGCCGGGGCCGTTGGAGAAGAAGACGCCATCGGGGTCCATCTCAAGGACCTTCTCGGCGGGGGTGTCCCACGGCACGACGGTGACCTCGCAGCCCCGGGACGTCATGCCGTCAAGAATGCCCTGCTTCTCGCCGCAGTCGAAGGCCACGACACGGAAGCGCCTCTCGCCCTGGGCGGGCACGGTGCGGACGTCCTTGCACGAAACGTCGGGCACGAAATTGTGCTCGGAGATGTGCTCGGAGGCGCGGACGCGGGCCACGAGGCTCTCCGGGTCGAGGTCGACCGTGGAGATGGCGGCGCGCATGGCTCCCTTGTCGCGGATGGTGAGCGTGAGCGCACGGGTGTCCACACCCTCGATGGCCACGACGCCGTGCTTGCTAAGCAGCTCGGGCAGGCTGCCCTGGCTCGTCCAGTTGTTGGGCGTGCGGCACATGTCGCGCACCACAAGGCCGCGCAGGTAAAGCTCGGGCGACTGCATGACGGCGTCGCACACGCCGTAGTTGCCCACCTGCGGGTACGTCAGCGTGACGATCTGGC
>CAKUKJ010000427.1 GCA_934662525.1 uncultured Coriobacteriales bacterium
GCCCACGGTGGACATCGCCGTGCCCGAAGGCATGACCGCCTACCTCAACGACCGCAACGCCCAGGGCGACAACCACGACACGACCTATCTCATGACGACGGATTTCACCTTGAACTCCGACGACGACTTCGTCGTGGTGTACGGCGTGAACCACACGCGCACCGGCAAGGCCGTCTACTCCAACGCCGTGCTGTATGCCCGCCCCATGCTCAACGGCGTCTGCAGCGTCTACGACAAGATGTTCGAAGGATCGGCGGCGGCCTATCTACCCGGGGACGCGGCCGATGCCGACGGCTATTACGTCTACAAGATGGCCCGCCCCGCCTGGGCAGGCACCGACGAGTTCACCGCCGAGGTGCCGTTCAGCACCGGCAACGAGCAGGGCGTCTATTACGGCGCGGACAACGCCAACCCCGTCCTCGTGGCCTTCCGCGCCTACATAGAGCCCGCCACGGGCGTGGGCGCCTCCTACTACGAGATCGTCTGGGACCGCGTGCTCGTGTTCCACAAGCGAGGATAGGAGGACGACATGTATAAGACACTTCGCGAGATCATGGGAACAGACCCCCGCTTCATCGAAGAACTCGCCCAGGTTCGCCTCGACGCCGCCACCGAGGCCGCAGTCGAGCGGCTCGTTCGCCGAGGGGGGGGTTTACCGACGAGGAGATTGCCGAGCTGGCAGGTACCACGACAGCCGAGGTGCGCAAGATAACCGAATCCTTGCAGGCAGCCGTGGCGTAAACGGTGTCGCACAACAGGGGGAGTATCCCTGTTGCGCGGGAGACGAGCAGGGCGATATTAAACTTGCTCGCCCCTCGAGAAGCACGCCCCTCTCACCCGCACGCGCCGCAGTCTGAGCAGCCGTTGCAGATGGGACGGCTGCCGCAGGTGGCGCAGGTAGGGCGATAGCGGGGCACATAGAGGTCTTCCGGCGGCACCTCGAAGCCCAACGGCGTGCGCAAGTCCCACATGATAGGCCGGCCCTCGAACGCCATGCCCGACTTGTGGGCCATCTCGCTTTGGAGGCGCTTGCTCGGCATGCGATAGTGACGCCCGGCCTTCACGAAATGCGTGCCCGTCTCGATGAAGGCAAACTTGGTGTTCGAGGCCACGCACTCGGCCCGCAATGCCTGCACCCAGGCGAAATCGCAAGGCCGTGCTCCGCCGTAGTTCTCACCGCCGCATATGACCTGCTCAATCCAACCCTCCCGCAGGTAGCGCCCCAAACTCACCGGGCCGATGTAGGGCGCGCACATGACCCCCTTGTGCGCAAACGGCAGCGCGCGCAGGTACGGCATGCGCTCGTCGGCGCGGCACTGGTTCTCACAGCTCACATTGAGCATCACATGCGGCCACCCGTCGCCCCAGTCGGGCGGCAGGCAGGCGACAACGCGCTCGGGACGCTTCGTGAGCAGAAAGAAACGCACGTCGGGACGTGCTCGGATAATCTCCCACGCCTCGGGTCTCCACTCGTCGGCCTCCTCCAAGAAGAAGTCCGACGTCATGCACACGCGGATGAGCTCTCCGCTCTTCACGCGGTAGCTGCCGTCGCGCTTATGCTGGAGGGGATAGTCGAACCCAGCCTTCGTGCGGTACACCCGCGACCCATCACCGCCCCGCTCCTCGTCGAGGAAGTACATGTAGCAGTTGTCGCACCCCTCGCTGCACTTCATGCACCCGTGCCAGGGGTTCCAGATGTCGTGCATGGGCGCCTGGCTTCCTCTCTCTTGAAACAACCCAGCTCGGCGATTCTACCTCCCGAGCCGGGCACGCTTCGGCGAGTCGCACGTTCGCTGCGCGGAGGCGCTGGGGATTGGGAAGTAACAGACCCAATCGACCGAACTCCAAACCGAATGTCTTAGGAGCGGCCTGCAACTCCAAGCTGCAGGCCACTTTTTTGTCCGCATCCCCAATCGCACTGTGACAGTGCGATTTTTGGTAAAAAACGCACTGTGGCAGTGCGTTTTCGGTGCAAGGCCACGATCAAGCGATTGCGACTATGGCGTCTCTCCTAAAACACCGCGTCGAACGGGGCGGTGACCTGCGGGGTTGCAGACCCTCGGGTGAGCTCGCGCAAGGCGTCGAGCAAGGGCTGCTGGGTACCGTCGAGCATGCGCAGGTCGAGCGCCACCTCGTCGGTGAAACGGGTGTCGAGGGTTTTGGCCCCGCAGTCGGCGGCCAGGCGCGCCGCGCGCTCGTAAAGGGGGTAGGCCACCTGAACGGCGATATCCACGCAGCGCGACACGCTCACGAGCTCGGCGGCATCCACCGCCAGCTTGGCAGCGCCCGAGTAGGCGCGCACGAGGCCGCCCATGCCCAGAAGCGTGCCGCCGAAATAGCGCGTCACCACGCAGCACACGTCTTGCAGCCCCGCGCCGCGCAGCACCTCGAGCACAGGCGGGCCCGATGTGCCCTGCGGCTCGCCGTCGTCACTCCGACGTTCGCCGCCCGAGCGCAGCACCCAGGCGTACACGTTGTGGCGCGCCAAAGGGTTGGCCTTGCGAATCTCGGCGATTAATCCAAGCGCCTCCTGCTCGCTCTCCACATGGGCAAGCGTGGCGATGAAGCGGCTCGATTTTTCCTCAAGCTCGGCCTGCGAGCGGCCGGCAACTGTGGTATAGGCATTCAT
>CAKUKJ010000428.1 GCA_934662525.1 uncultured Coriobacteriales bacterium
ACGTGCGCCACCAGTCCCTGGGGCTGGACGCGCGCGTGTTCGTGAAGACCTTCAAGGCGATGAGGAGGGGGAAGTGAGCCCGGTGGAAGTCAGCAATCCCATGAATGAGGGCATCGATAAATGCTATGAGAACTGGCTCGGCCATGTCGATGGGGCGGGACGCTCCGAGCTCGAGGGAATGAAGCCCGAGGCCGTCGAGGACGCTTTCTACCGCGACCTGGCGTTCGGCACGGGGGGGCTTCGCGGGAAGCTGGGCATGGGCCCCAACCGCATGAACGCATACACCGTGGGCAAGGCCACGCAGGGCCTGGCCGACTGGCTGAACGCCAATTTCGAGAGCCCCTCCGTCGCCCTGTGCCGAGACACGCGCCACGGGAGCGAGGAGTTCGTGCGCAGAGTCGCCGAGGTGCTGGCGGGCAACGGCATCGAGTCGTACCTGTACGGGCGCGTGGAGCCCACTCCGGCCCTGAGCTTCGCGGTTCGTGAGCTCGGGTGTTCGGCGGGCGTGAACATCACGGCCTCGCACAACCCCGCCGCCTACAACGGCTACAAGGTGTACGGCCCCGACGGGTGCCAGATCACCGTCGATGCCGCCACCGAAATCCAGAAATTCATCGATGCCGTCGATTGCTTCGAGGGCGTGAAGGAGATGCCCTTTGAAGAGGCGCTTGCGCAAGGGCTTGCGAACTGGACCCCTGAAAGCGTGCTCGACCGCTACATCTCCGAGACGCTGAAGTCCTCAACCCACGAGGACTGCTCGAGGTTGCGCATCGTTTACACGCCGCTGCACGGCGTGGGGTTGGAGTGCGTGTCGCGCGTGCTCGACGCGATCAACGTGGCCGAGGTCGTGAAGGTGGGCGAGCAGTGCGTGCCCGACGGGGGCTTCCCGACATGCCCATATCCCAACCCCGAGGTCCGCGAGGCGCTGGAATTGGGCCTTTCCTACTGCGACCGCGTGAAGCCCGACCTGTTGCTGGCCACCGACCCAGACGCCGACCGCGTGGGAATCGCGGTGCCGCACGCAGGCGGGTATGAGCTGCTCTCCGGCAACGAGGTGGGCCTGCTGCTGCTCGACTTCCTGGCGGGGAAGGCCGCCGAGCGCGGCGAGGTCCTCGCCCGCAAGGTGGCCTGCACCACCGTGGTCTCCGCACCCATGGCCGACGACGTGGCCCGGGCGCATGGCTTCGAGCTGCGCCGCACCCTCACCGGCTTCAAGTTCATCGGCGAGCAGGTGGGGCTCCTGGAGAAGGGGGGCCGCGAGGGCGACTTCCTCATGGGCTTCGAGGAGAGCTACGGCTACCTTGCCGGCACGTGCGTGCGCGACAAGGACGCCGTGGTGGCCTCCATGCTGATATGCGAGCTCGCCGCCCACTGGAAGGCGAGGGGCCTGGATCTCTGCGAGGCCATGGAGGCCCTCTACGAGAAGCACGGCTTCTGGGCGAGCGCCCTGCTCTCGCAGGCCTACGAGGGCCCCGAGGGCGCCTCCGAGATGGCCGCGATGATGGCGGGACTGCGCAGGGATACGCCCGCCGAGCTCGGCGTTGTCCCCGTCGCCCAATCCATCGACTACGCGAACGGCGCCGACATGCCTGTCGTGAACCCCACCGACAGCCCTCAGAAGCTCCCGCCTGCGGACGTCTACGAGCTGAGGCTCGAAGACGGCTCCCGGGCGGTGTTCCGCCCGAGCGGCACCGAGCCCAAGGCGAAGGCGTACGTGTTCGCGAGGGCCGACGGCCGCGCCGCAGCCGAGGACAAGCTTGCCGCCCTGACCGCCGCCGCAAAGCGAATCCTGGAAGGAAGCAGGTAGATGATTCATTTGGTCCTGCTGTCGGGGGGCTCGGGCACTCGCCTGTGGCCTTTGTCCAACAGCTCCCGCTCCAAGCAGTTCCTCAAAGTGCTGCGCGACGCTGAGGGCAACCACGTCTCGATGGTTCAACGTGTGTTCGGCCAGATAAGGAACGTGCACGCCGACCTGGACGTGACGATAGCCACCTGCGCGAGCCAGGAGAACTCGATATGCAGCCAGGTGGAGGGCGACTACGCGCTCGTCCTCGAGCCCGAGCGCCGCGACACCGCCCCGGCCATCATGCTGGCCTGCGCCAACCTGGCGCTGGAGCAGGGGGCCGGCGCGGGCGACACCGTGGTGGTGATGCCCATCGACACCTACGCCGACCAGGAGTACTACGACGGCGTCGTCAAGCTGGACGAGGCGGTTCAGTCCGGCTTCGCAGACCTGGTGCTGCTGGGCGTGGAGCCCACCTACCCCAGCGAGAAGTACGGCTATATCGTGCCGACGACGTCGGAGGGCGACCCGCGCCGCGTGGGGCGCTTCACCGAGAAGCCCGACGAGGCGACCGCCGAGAGGCTTATCGAGCAGGGAGCCCTTTGGAACTGTGGCGTGTTCGCGTTCAGGCTGGGCTACCTGACCAGTCTGACCTCAAAGTACCTGACGGCCGATGACTTCGAGGGCTTCCGCTCGCGCTACGCGGAGCTGCCCAAGAACAGCTTCGACTACGAGGTCGTCGAGAAGGCGGAGTCCGTCGGCGTCGTGTCCTACTCGGGCCAGTGGAAGGACCTGGGCACCTGGAACACGCTGACCGACGAGATGGCCGACGAGACGGCGGGCCGC
>CAKUKJ010000429.1 GCA_934662525.1 uncultured Coriobacteriales bacterium
GGTTCGAAGAGCTTCGCGTATGCGCTCCAACACATTGTCAAGACGGCGCAGAACAAGTCGAGGAGTCATGCCGACTTGCTTTGCCAACTCCTCAAACGATTGCCGTGTGACATCGTCCAAGCGCCTCGCCTCACCTATACGCATGCCCAACTCATTCGTCAAGCCGTCGTAGACGCAGGTGGACACCAGGTCGTATGCCGGGGCCAGGCGAAGACGCTTCCAGTCAGACGACCGCAGCAGCGAATAGTTCTTGAGATGTGCATCGCAGTTGCCAATGACAACATTGAACGCGACGAGATCTATCAGCAGATTTCGATCCTCAATAGGACTTGACGACCAGCGCTCAAGGAGCTTGAACATAGCCGCGAGGTGATGCTCGCCATGTTCCTCGTACTTGTCTCGGCCCAAGAGCCCAAGTGCTTGGCAGAAATCTTCTTGATGTAATCGATGAGGCGCGGCCATGCCATCCACAACCCGACGGCCCTCTTCCTTCACGCGGTCATACCGCTCGACCGCAAGAAGCCCCGGATGCCCTTCGACGCGCATCGCCCGAGCAACAGGAACTCCGGCAGCGCGAGCCAGTCCCATGCACCACAGCTCATTTTGAACCAGGCCGGCAAAGAGCGGGTTTTCGGGCTTCACAACATGAGTCGACGGCGCGGTCCCTCGCGGCAAGAACCAATGGCCCGTCTGCTCGTCTAAATAGAGACCCGTCTTTGCTTGCGCGCCCGCTAAAGACAGGCGCGAACGCCGGGCATACTCTCCTGCCCTGGCATATCCACCCCGCTCAAGGGCATCGAGCTGCTCGTCATCGAGAGGCACATATCCCGGTTCGCATGCGTCGTCCTCGTCGGCCTCCCCCAAAGACACGGCCCCGATGCACTCCCCCGCCAGAGCCGCCAGCAGCTTGAGGTACGAGTTTGCCGAAACCCCCAGGCCGCGCGCGATATCCTTTCGCGCGTCCTCCTCGGGCAGAAGCCCCTCAAAATACGGGCGCATTCTGGAAGCCTCGTAGATTGTCCCGCTTGTAGGCAAAGACAGGGATATGCCTACACCGCCCATCTTCTCCAGCCACCCGGGCGAATAGGCAAACTGCTCCCCAGTTCCTGAAACAGTCTCAATGGCACCGACGTTTTGGAAACGCCCGGAGACCTCGGCTCGCACTTCGATTCTCATCAGCAAGAACCCCTCACGCTGAGCGCCATATCCAAGCCAAGCAAATTGACAATGCGCAGGGCAATCCCAAGCTCCGCCGTCTCCTTGCCACGCTCAAGGTTGGAGAGATACATGATGGAGCACCCACAGGCATCAGCAAGCTCCTGCTGCGTCAGCCCCAGTTCCTTGCGTCGCGAGCGAATCGCCGCGCCAAGGTCTGAGGCATCTTTGATGATCGGCGCTTCACAGGTCTCTCGCATGATTATCACGTCCGTAAGAATAATCGCTTACGCGCATATTTTATCACGTACACGTTAATTAATGAAACGGACACCAAATTCATCCGTTCATGATGATGC
Organism: uncultured Coriobacteriales bacterium; assembly: GCA_934662525.1. Taxonomy (GTDB): domain Bacteria; phylum Actinomycetota; class Coriobacteriia; order Coriobacteriales; family UMGS124; genus UMGS124. The sequence goes on from CAKUKJ010000429.1 coordinate 1,515, forward strand.
ATCGCCCAAAAAAAGACACTCCCCACACAAAAAGGGCTGGTACCCTCAGGTACCAGCCCATCAAACTTTCCCACTTAGCACGCAAACCGCTGGCATGGCGGCAGCGAGAGAGTTTTCTCCGTAGCCTGCCTCCGCAGCGAAGGCGAGAAAGGGGGCAAAAGTGCGCGAAGCGCACCCTTGCCCCGGGTTTTCGAAGCCTTCGGTACGAGGACCGGCAGGCGAAGGAGGAAACTCTCGATCAGACGCCTACGCCAGCCCCAGCCAGACCGCCACCTTCGGCGCATACCCCATGATGAAGATGACGACGATGAGCACCGGCACGCCGAAGCGCAGCCAGCCGTATGCCCACGCGGGGAACTTCATGCCCTGGCCCGAATCAGCCTCGGCCAGGAAGTTCTTCCAGCCCCAGCCCTTGCGGGAAAGACAGAACACGAGGTAGAGCAGGCTGCCGAGCGGCAGCAGGTTGTTTGAGACGACGAAGTCCTCAAGGGACTGGATGTCACCGATGGCCGGGACGCTCACGCCCGAAAGCACGTTGTAGCCCAGCGCGCAGGGAAGCGACAGCACCACGACGGTCACGGCCATGCGCACCACGGCGGCCTTGCGCTCGAGGTCCCACTTGTCCATCGCGAAGCTGATGAGGTTCTCGAACACGGCGATGATGGTGGACAGCGCCGCGAAGCTCATGAACAGGAAGAAGAGCGCGCCCCAAAGCTGGCCCAGCGGCATCTGGTTGAACACGATGGGCAGTGTGACGAAGACGAGCGAGGGACCCTCGCCGGGGTTCACGCCGAAGGCGAAGCACGCCGGGAAGATGATGAGGCCCGCGAGCAGCGCCACGGCCGTGTCGAGCCCGCAGATGCGCACGGCCTCACCGGTGAGCGAGCGATCCTTGCCGATGTAGCTGCCGAAGACCTCCATGGCGGAGATGCCCAGCGACAGCGTGAAGAACGCCTGGCCCATGGCCGCATACACCGCGTTGCCGAACGTGGCCCACTGCTCGGAGGCCGTCTCGCCCGCGAACAGCTTGCCGAAGTCGGGCACAAGGTAGAACTCGATGCCGGCCTCGGCGCCAGGCAGCGTGAGCGAGCGCACCACAAGCACGACCATGACC
>CAKUKJ010000430.1 GCA_934662525.1 uncultured Coriobacteriales bacterium
GCTCAAGTGGGACGGCACGCCCATCGAGGGCCTCTACGAGGCCGGCGAGCTGGGCTCCTACGTGGCCAACCTCTACCAGAACGGCATGTTCCTCGCCGAGTGCATCGCCTCCGGCCGCGCTGCCGCCGACACTGCCTTCGGTGGGCGCTCCACGGTGAGCGAGGAGCCTCCCTCGCAGGACCTCGCCGCGCTCATCGACGTCACCAAGAAGGCCGACGGCACCTACGACCAGGTCATCAACGGCAACGAGGGCAAGTTCACCCTTGAGGTCACCGTTGAGGGCGGCGCCATCACCGACGTGCAGATCACGCAGGGCCGCGACAACATGTTCATGACCGACGAGCAGCTCCAGCAGTACGTGGACACCGTCATCGACGACCAGACCGTCAAGGTCGACGGCATCTCCGGCGCCACGCTCGACCTGAACAAGCTGAATCAGGGCATGCAGGATCTCTTCGCTGACACTGCGAAGTAAGGGAAGTAAGTCGCGGAACCTGGCCTGCTGCGTTCTGCGAAGGCTCATGTACTCCAGTACACATCGCCTTCGCACGCCTTGCAGGCCAGAACCCGCCTTTAGAGGGCCGCAGAACCTGATGCGCGGCGTTCTGTAGGACATCTCGAGCCGGGCGTTTCGTTGTGGCGGGGCGCTCGGCTTTTCTTATACGCGCGCAGTGCGCATAAAGAGACGAAGGGGGCAATGCAAATGGCCAAGCATATGACGAGGCGCGGGTTTGTGGCTGCGGCGGCCGGCGCGGCAGTCGCCGGGATGGCCGGCGCAACGGCGCTGGCAGACGACGCGTCCAAGAAGGAGGAGGCCGCGCCTGCGGGCGATGCGGCCGAGGAGCCGCAGAAGGACACGGGCGTCATGCGCGTGTGCATCTCCGTCAACGACCTTGAGAAGAGCCTGGGCTTCTTCTCCAACATGCTCGAATACACGCAGGTGGGCACAGGCATCCTTCTGCCCGATGAGGTGCACGCGCTGTACGGCATCGAGGGCGGCGCGCGCTATGCGATGGTGAAGAACGACTACCAGTCCACCGTCATCCAGCTCATCGAGTTCGAGGGGCGCACCGGCGCATGCATCCGCGAGGGCCGCAACGGCTACGACCCTGGGTATTTCGACGTGGCCATGCGCTGCGACGACAACAAGGCCGTGCACAAGCACCTTACCAAGCTGGGCTTCTCGTACTATTGCGAGCCCTATGAGTATTCCACCGACTGGAGTGACTCCACGGTGTGCGAGGCCGTGCTGTGCGGCATCGACGCCATCCCCACGACCATGATCGAGACGGTCTCTGAGCCGCGCCCCGAGTTTGACGGCCTGTTCAAGAACATCACCGACATCGCCCTCGTGGTGAGCGACATCGACGTCGCCGACAAGTTCTGGGTAGATGTGCTGGGGCTGCCGAAGGTCTACGACGAGGAGCTCACCGACGGCCTCGTCGACCCCATCATGGGCCTGCCCGAGGGCACGCACTCGCGCATGATCTACTACGCCGGCACGAATACCCCCGTCATCGAGGCGCTGAAGTTCTCCGCCGAGGGCAAGCCGCTCAGCGACGTGGCGAAGCCCGAGAACGCCGGCATCTTCGCGATGGCCTACATCGTCGACGACGTCGAGGATGTCGCCAAGAAGGCCGCCGAGGCCGGGTTCGGCGTGCACGGCGACCCCGTCGAGTGCGTCCTGGCAGTGTTCGGCCGCGTGAAGTCGGTGCTCATCGACGGCCCCGACGGCATGCTTGCCGAGGTGTTCCAGCAGCTGTAGAGGCGATAATCGCCTTCCCCTTCCGCTGCCCTTCCCGTTGATAGGATATCTACCAGCGAGAAGGGCTTTTTTGTGTGGCAAGCCCTGCAAAATGTACGGGCCCGCCGGACGGCCCGGGGGCGAAATGGCCGAAAATCGGCAACGTCTTGCGGGGCTGGCGCGGATATACTGGTTGGTCGTTCAATACCGACTCGCCGAGGGGAGGCTTCCATGGTTGTCAAAGCCGGACCGCGTCGGCCTATCGACTGGTATTGCCTCGCGCTGCTCGCGGGGTACGGCCTTTTCCGCTGCCTCATGAACGGCACGTATTCCTCGGCCATGTCCACGGTCGTCAACATCGTGCCCGTGAGCGCCGTGAACCTTGAGTTTGCGGTCGCCTCGTCGTTCTCCGTCCTCGTGACCGCCGCCGCGCTCGTGGTGTTGGGCTGCCTGCGGCCGACGACGCGCCTGCGTGTGCCGGGTGCCTTATCGGCGACCGTCCTGCTCGTCATGAACCTGCTGTCGTGCATGGGGGCGTTCGGTGCCGCCTTGCACGGCGAGGCGGGCATGTTCGCGCTTGCCGCCGTGTGGGGCGTTACGTCCATCGTTGCGAACGCAGCTTGGCTCGTGCCGTTTGCGGGGTTGGGCCCGCGCCGCTGCCTCACTACGCTCATTGCGGGCATGCTTGTGAGCTCGCTTGCCACATTGGGGTTGAGCGCGTTGCCGGCGGGCGCGCAAGTGCCCGTGCTGTCGTGCGCCGGCGCAGCGAGCGTCGCGCTGTTTTGCCTGGCACAGCGCATGGAAGACCCCGTGAAGGCCCAGATGGCGGTTTTGGGAGACATGGGGGACGTCCGTCAGACGGCCCGCCGTAC
>CAKUKJ010000431.1 GCA_934662525.1 uncultured Coriobacteriales bacterium
GGCATCCAGCAGACAGGGTGGCATCCGTCCGATGAAATTTGCGCTGGCACCCGTTGATTTTGGCGTGCGGGGCGAAGGCGGAGACCTTGCCGGTGGAGCGGTCGTTGAAGCGAGCGCCGCAGGCGATGATGCAGTCGGCCTCGTTCATGCCGATGGAGCTGGCATAGTGGCCGTGCATGCCCTCCATGCCCAGGAAGCGGGGATGGTCGGTGGGCACGCCGGAGATGCCCATCATCGAGCAGCCGATGACGGCGTCGAGCTTGTCGGCCAGGGCCAGCAGCTCTTCCTGCGCGCCGGAGGCGATGAGGCCGCCGCCGAAGTAGATGAAGGGGCGCTCGGAGGCGTTGATGACCTGGGCCGCCTCCTCGATGCGCACCTGCTTGGCGGCATGCATGGGGTCGGCCGGCACGACGGGGGCCTCGACGTACTCGGCAAGCGCCGTCTGCACGTCTTTGGGCACGTCGACCAGGACGGGGCCGGGACGGCCGGACTTGGCGATGCGGAAGGCCTCGCGGATGGTGGGGGCGAGGTCCTCCACCGACTTCACGAAGTAGTTGTGCTTCGTGATGGGCAGCGTGATGCCCGTGATGTCGATCTCCTGGAACGAGTCGGTGCCGATGAGGGCGTTGGACACGTTGCCCGTGATGGCCACAAGCGGGATGGAGTCCAGGTAGGCGGTGGCGATGCCCGTCACAAGGTTCGTGGCGCCCGGGCCGGAGGTGGCGATGACGACGCCGACCTTGCCGGTGGCGCGGGCGTAACCGTCGGCCGCATGCGATGCGCCCTGCTCATGGGCGGTCAGGACGTGGTGGATCTCGTCCTGATATTTGAAGATGGAGTCGTAAATGTTGATGACCTGGCCACCGGGATAGCCAAAGACCGTCTCGCAGCCCTGCTCGATGAGCGTGCGGACGATGATGTCCGCTCCTGAGAGTTGCATGGGCACCGTCCCTTCCTTGTGAGCGCCCCGTAAACGTGTAAAGTTGGCAGATTGTAAGACATTTCGAGAAGATTGAACCGCAAAGTCGCTGGTTGGGCATATTGGCAAAGCAAACGGCACATTTGGAGCGCAAATCCCGAACACGCGAGAATAGGAGGGGTGCCCCAGCGGTTGCGCCGCAGCCGCACGAAAGCGCGCAAACCGGCCCCGAGAGGTTTATGGCCTTATGGTCGCAGGGGTCGAGAAAACCTGGCGAGGCTGCTAAAATTGCCCGCCAGCCAACAGAAAGGTGCGAACTATGCATCACTGCTCATCAATCAAGCGCATGGCCATGCTCCCCCTGGCAATCGGCATAGCCGCAGCGGGCCTGGGGATGGGCGTGTGCGCCACCAGCGCGCATGCCGAGGCGAGCGCTTCCACCCTGGCGGCCCTCTCCGACGCGCAGTCGCGCTACGAGGCGGCAAACGCCGAGCTCAACGACCTGTACTCCCAGGTCTACGCGGCCCAGAACGCCTACGACGCCACCTGCGCGCAGCTCGACGCCACCAACGCGTCCATCGCCGACCTCCAGGCACAGATCGCCGACGAGAAGGCGCAGCTCGAAGAGGCCCAGAACATCCTGGCCGACCGCCTGGGCGCAGACTACCGCGCCGGCGAGGCTAACATGTGGGACGTCATTTTCTCGGCGACCAGCTTCGAGGACCTCGTGAGCCGCATCTACTACGCCGGCAAGGTTTCCGACGCCGACGCCGAGGCCATCCAGACCGTGAAGGACATCAAGGCCCAGCTTGAGGCGAGCGAGGCGGAGCTGCAGGAGCAGCGCGCCCAGCAAGAGCAGCTCCAGGCCCAGCAGGCCGAGCAGCTCCAGAGCCTGAACGAGCAGACCGAGGCAACGGCGGCCTACGTCGCCAGCCTCGACTCGGAGGTGCAGGCCCTCTATGCGCAGGCGCAGGCCGAGGCGCAGGCGGCCGCCGCACAGGCCTCGAGCGCAGCTGCCGCAGCCGCACAGGCGCAGATGCAGGAGGCCATCTCCGCAGCCGAGGACGCAGGCTACCATTACGACGAGGACACGGGCGGTTGGTCTGACTCCTCGGGCAACACCGTGAGCTCCGATGTGGTGAGCAGCGCCACGGGCTACGACGTGAGCGCCATCATCGACCGCGCCAAGAGCTACACGGGCACGGGCTACATCCTGGGCGGCAGCAGCTACGACGGCATCGACTGCTCGGGCCTCACGAGCGCGGCCTATGGCGGCAACCTGCCCCACTACTCGGGCGACCAGTACGACAACGTCGTGAGCAGCGGCACCTACACAAGCGACATCAACTCGCTCAAGCCCGGTGACCTGGTGTTTTACCGCGACTCCTCCGGCAACATCTATCATGTGGCGCTTTACGTGGGCAACGGCAAGGTCATCGACGCCATACCCAACGGCGGCGTGCAGGAGCGCGACTATGATTATGTCGACGGCTACGACGGCGGCGGCACTCCTTCGGTCTAATCCCCGGGATGGGCTACAGCTGCGTTCCGCAAGGGCTTATGTACTCCAGTACACCGCGCCCTTGCGCGCCTTGCTGTAGCCCATCCCTTCTGGTTGATTTCCAATGTCAGCCGAACACTCTGGGCTGAACCAGCGTTCCCGCACCCAACCGAACGAATTGAAAG
>CAKUKJ010000432.1 GCA_934662525.1 uncultured Coriobacteriales bacterium
AAACCCATGTCGGCGCTGTCGCACGCCGCACCCGTCACACCCGAGATTATCTGCGCCGCCGTGCCATAGGGGACATCGATGCTGCCGTCGTCGCGGACGGCCGTCGCGAGGCCGAAGGGGTTGTCGGCATCGAGCGAACCGCTCTGCAAGAAGTCGGCGAGCTGCGTGTTCGTGGTGGCCTGGGCCACGAGGTTGCCGGCGAGAGCGCCCCACTGGGTGGAATCACAGAGTAGGTCGGCCCAACCGTCCTGGTCAAAGGCGACGAGCGCGCCGTCGGGATCGTCGACGTTCGCCTGATAGAGGGCGCTCAAGTACAGAACGCCGAGGTACTCGGCAGCCTCCTGACGTGTGGCAGCTTCCTCGGGGTCGTCGGAGACGTCGCCGGCGGACCCGGGATCGTCGAACTCAACGGCGGGCTCGGGCGCGTCGGGGGTAGGCACCGGCTCGGGCTCGGGCTCCGGTGTGGGCTCGGGCTCCGGTTCAGGCGTCGGTTCGGGTTCGGGCTCCGGTGTGGGCTCGGGCTCCGGTTCGGGCGTCGGTTCGGGCTCGGGCTCCGGTGTGGGCTCGGGCTCCGGTTCAGGCGTCGGTTCGGGCTCAGGCTCTGGCTCGGGCGTCGGTTCAGGCTCGGGCATGGGCTCAGGAGTCGGCTCGGGCTCAGGCGTGGGCTCGGGGGCGGCAAGGCCCGCCACGGCGGCGTTGAGGAGCTCGGCCTGCTTGTCCACCACGGTCTGCGTCGCCGTGGCATCGGCAAGCACGGCCTCGGCCGATACGAGGGCGGCCTTCATCGTGGCCCAGCTCTCGGGAGTGTAGGCCCTTTCGGAGAAGCTGCGGGCCTTGTCCACCGCAGCTTGAAGCGCCGAGAAATCCGTCACGGGCACGTATTCGGGTGCAGGGCCACCGTCCTCCTGGGCGATCGAGCCCGCAGGCACGGAGGTGGAGGCGGGGTCGTCGAGCACGCCCGCATCGTTGAAGTGCAGCGTCTCGCCCTTGAATGTGAACGTGCCACTACGCAGGATGCCATCGGTGCCGCAGTAGATGACGCGTCCGTCAACCATGGTCGTAAGGCCCGTGGCCATCGTGCCGGAGTCCTCGTCGAAATAGCGCGTGCCGTCATCGAAGTGCGCGATACCCGTGACGCGCATGCCGTTCTCGTCGTAATACTTCACGCGACCGTCGGCCAGCGTCACAAGACCCGTCTGCATGGCTCCGAGGTCGGGCTCGAAATAGCGCCAGGCACCGCCCACGAAGCACTCGCCGCGCAGCAGCCACCCGCCGATGTAGTAGTGCGCGTCGCCATCGAAGAACGACCAGCCGTCGGGCTGGTATTCCTCGATGCCGCTCACCGCAAAGCCCCATCCGGCGTTCGTCGCATCGCTGACCAGGCGAATCTTCGCTGTGTCGCTCGGCACATGCACCGTCGCACCCGCAAGCTCACCTCCGGTGTAACGGCCCACCATCGCACCGTCGCCGCCGTACACCTCCACATAGTCGTACTTGTCTTCCAGATAGGTCTGCTTGTCAAACATAAGCGCCAGGCCCGTCGCGCCGGCCTGCGTGTACACCCATGTGTCGCACGAGTCGTTCGCATAGGAATGCGGGCTCGCAAGGTCGCCCGCATTCGCAGCCAGGTGTCGGTTGCAGACGATCTCGACCTGCGCCGTCTGCGTGACGCCGCTGCCGTCGACCGCCGTGCACGTCACGGTCGTCGTGCCCTGCGCCACGCCCGTGACGTTGCCCTGCGCGTCCACCTTGGCCACGGCCTGGTTGGAGGAAGACCACACGACGTTCTTGTTGTACGCATTATCGGGCAGCACTGTGGCAAGCAGCGGCTTCGTGTCGCCGGCCTCCATCTCGACGGAGGCCTTGTTGAGGTTGATCTGCGTCACAGGCTGCACCACATCGACCGTACACGACGCGCTCGCCTTGCCCACCGTCAACGTCACGGTCGCACTCCCCAGGCCGGCCGTGACGATGCCGCCGTCCTGCCCCACCGTCACGACCGAAGAGTCGCTTGAGGACCACGTGGCCTCGTCGGTGCAGTTGGACGGCTCGACCGTCCCCATGAGCCTGGCCGTCTGCAGGCCGTTGAGCAGGAGCAGGTTGGCGTTTGAAAGCGTAACGCTTGTGGCATGGAAGCGGTTCTGCACGAACTCGAAGCCGTGCAGCGCGGCGTAGTCGGGGGCCATGGAGTCGGGGTCGCCCAAAATCTTGAGGCCCGCGATGTCCTCGTAGACGGTCTTGGTCACGATCTGGTCGTTGCCGTTCGCATCTTTCTGCGTCTCTTCCACCTCGCGGGCAAGCACGAACGCGTCGCCCGCAATCCGAGTCACCGTGGGCGCGATGTCGACGCTGGCGAGGGCCGTGCAGCTCTCAAACGCCCGGGTGCCGATGGAGGTGACGCCGTCGGGCACCACGACGTCGGTCAAGTTGGTCGCGCCTTTGAACGCGCCCTGGCCCAAGCCCGCGATCGCGCCGCCGATCAGAAACAGCGCCAGGCTCGGAGGCGAGGTCCACGCGGCGGCCACGAGGATGATCAGCCCGACGAGGAGCGGCACGAGTCCGGCGGCGATCAGCCGCTGCGCGGGCCAGCGCGTGGTGGTGGTC